>NZ_JBHXKE010000002.1:0-6161 GCF_042722765.1 Kitasatospora sp. NPDC058406 | reverse complement strand
CCGTGCGCGCCCCTCCCCCCCCCGCCCGGGGCCCGCCCGGGCCCCCCCCCCCGCCCCGCCCCCCGGGGCCCGCCGCTCCGGCGGGGCCCCCCCCCCCCCCCCCCCCGACCGGCCGCCTGCCTCCTCCGCCGTCCGCGGTCAGTACTTGCGGACGGTGGCGGCCTCGGCCAGCGCCAGCAGCACCTCGCGGGCCCGCTCGTCCGCCAGCGGCGCCGCCGCGAGCGCGGCCAGCGACTGCCGCATCAGCTCCTCGATCCGCTGCTCGACCACGTCCGGCGCGCCGGAGCGGGCCACCAGCCCGCGCAGCTCGGCGACCTCCGGGGCGGCCAGGTCGGGCGCGCCCAGCCGCTCGTCCAGGTGCCGGGCGTCGGCGGCCGACAGGCCCCGCATGGCGTGCGCCACCAGCAGCGTCCGCTTGCCCTCGCGCAGGTCGTCCCCGGCCGGCTTGCCGGTGACCGCGGGGTCGCCGAAGACGCCGAGCAGGTCGTCCCGCAGCTGGAACGCCTCGCCCAGCGGCAGTCCGAACGCCCCGTACGCCTCGACCAGCTCCGGCGGGGCGCCCGCCAGTAGCGCGCCGACCTGCAGCGGCCGCTCGATCGTGTACTTGGCCGACTTGTAGTGCAGGACGGTCTGCGCCCGGTCCAGCGCGCCCTCGTCGGTGGAGTCCCCGGCGACCGGCTCCAGCACGTCCAGGTACTGGCCGACCATCACCTCGGTGCGCATCAGGTCGAACATCGGCTTGGCGGCCAGCACCGCGGCCGGTTCCAGGCCCGAGTGCAGGAACAGCTCGTCGCACCAGATCAGCAGCAGGTCGCCGAGCAGCACCGCCGCCGAGGCGCCGTACTGCTCGCGGTCGCCGCGCCAGCCGTGCTCGCGGTGGAGCGCCTCGAACCGGCGGTGCACCGAGGGCAGACCGCGCCGGGTGTCGCTGCGGTCCATCAGGTCGTCGTGGACCAGCGCGCTGGCCTGGAGCAGCTCCAGGGCCGCCGCCGCCCGGTCGATCCCGCTGCTCGCCGCCGGGCCGCCGGCGCCGCGCCAGCCCCAGTAGCAGAACGCCGGGCGCAGCCGCTTGCCGCCGTCCAGCAGGAAGTCGCGGAGCGCGTCGGCGACCGGCCCCAGCTGTGGGGAGATCTTGCCGAGCAGGGCCGACTGGCCGCCCATGAAGCCGGCGAGGGCGGCGTTGACACGCTCGCGCACGTCCTCCACGTCAATGGGGTTGGCCGGCCGCTGGCGGGACGAGGTCACGATGGGACTCCGGAGGTCGCTGGGGTTCAGCCAGGGTATCCGGGCGGGCAGGAACAACTGTACGGACGAGCGTCGGCCGCCCGGGTGAACGGCGGTGGTGGGGAACCGGAACGCCGTCCACCTGTTGTCTCAAAATCTGGGACCGAGTTGTCCGCGCCCTTCGCCCGGCGGCTAACCTGCCAGCATGGCACTAGGTATCGCTTCCACCAGACCGGACCGCGCGCTGACGGTCCGCGAACTCCTGGCAGCCGGCAAGCGGTCCTTCTCCTTCGAGTTCATGCCACCGCGCACCGAGGCCGGCGAGCAGAAACTCTGGGACGCCATCCGGCGGCTCGAACCGCTCGACCCCAACTTCGTCTGCATGACCTACGGCGCGGGCGGCTCCTCGCGCGAGCGCACCGTCAACATGGTCGGCCGGATCGCCACCGAGACCACGCTGACCCCGGTCGCCCACCTGACCGCCGTCGACCACTCGATCGCCGAGCTGCGCAACATCATCGGCCAGTACGCCGACCAGGGCGTGCGGAACGTCCTCGCGGTGCGCGGCGACCCGCCCGGTGACCCGACCGGCGAGTGGGTCAACCACCCGCAGGGCGTCACCTACGCCTACGAGCTGGTCGAGCTGATCAAGGGCATCGGCGACTTCTGCGTCGGCGTGGCGGCCTCGCCGAACATGCACCCGCGGTCGACCGACTGGGACGAGGACATCCGGCACTTCGTGGCGAAGATCCGCTCCGGGGCCGACTACGCGATCACCCAGATGTTCTTCGAGGTCGACGACTACCTGCGGCTGCGCGACCGGGTGACGGCCGCCGGCTGCGAGGCGCCGATCATCCCGGAGATCATGCCGGTCACCAACGCCAAGCAGCTGGAGCGGTTCCCCGAGCTGAGCGGTTCGGCCTTCCCGGTCGACCTGGAGGCCCGGCTGCGGGCGGTGATCGACGACCCGGCGGCGCTGCGCGAGGTCGGCATGGAGCACGCCACCGCGATGTCCGAGCGGCTGCTGGCGGAGGGCGTCCCCGGGCTGCACTTCATCACGCTGAACCACTCGACGGCCACCCTGGAGATCTACCAGAACCTCGGCCTGCACCGGCGCTGAGCCTCGTCGGCGGCTCATGTCCGGCCCGGCCCGGCCCGCTTTCCGCCCTTCTGCGGCCCGTCCGCGGGCGGTCCGGGGCAGGCCGGGAGCCGGGCCCGAGCGGCCGGGAACGCGATGCGGTACCCGGGCCGTTGAACCGGTACAGTCGCCGCACACGCGCGGCGCGCGCGGGCACGCGACTGGAGGTACCGGGCGGGATGGGGATCGGATACCTGCTGCTGTACGGCGCGTTGGCGGTGGTGGCGCTCTGGCTGGTCGCCGAGCTGCTGCTGCAGAACCGGGCGCCGCTGCACTGGCGCGGCCTGGCCCTCGCCGGCTTCCTCGGGGTGGCCGTCGGGATGGCGATGGGATCCGTCCCGGTGATCGGCGGGGGCGCGGCGATGTTCGCGGTCGGCCAGACCTTCGTCACCCTCTCGGTGAAGCGCGGGTACGCGGCCGGCTGGTCGCTCCGCACGGCCGACGGCGGCCTGCCCGGCCCGCTGGCCAAGGTGCCCATGCTCGGCGCGCTGACCGGCGGTGCGGCGGCCGCGGCCGCCGTGGTCGCGGCGGAGCGGGTCGGCGAGGTGAGCGTCGTCGAGGAGGCCCCGGAGCCGGCCCCGGCGGCCGAGGACGCACCGGCCGTCGAGCAGACCGCAGCCTTCGCGATGCAGGAGCTGGCGACGGACGGCGTCTACGCGCCCGCCTACTACGAGCAGCAGCAGACCGAGCTGCTCCAGGCCGTTCCCCAGGCCGTCCCTCAGGCCGACCCGTACGCCGAGGTCTACGGGACGGGGTACGACCAGCAGCAGACGGCGTGGGACCAGAACGCCCAGCAGCAGTGGCAGACCCCGCAGCAGCCCGCCTTCGCGTACGACCAGGGCTACGGCACCTACCAGCAGCAGGCCGTGCAGCAGCCCGACCCGTACGGCACCTACCAGCAGCAGGGTGTCCAGCAGCCGGATCCGTACGGCACCTACCAGCAGCAGGGCGTCCAGCAGCCTGACCCGTACGGCTACGACCAGCAGCAGTGGCACCCCCAGCCCGGGCACCAGCACGTGGACCACCACCAGGCCCAGCCCGACCAGGGGCAGGGCCACGATCAGGGCCAGGGCCGGCACGGTATCCCGCAGCAGCCGCAGTACGACCAGTACGGCTACCCGCAGCAAACCACCTGGCAGCAGCAGGGCTGATTCCGGGACCCCGGAACCGGATCCCGCTCGGCGGCCCGCTCCGACCGTCCGGCTCAGGCGGGGCCGATGAGGTTGGCCACGATGCAGGCGGACATGCCGACGCGGGCCAGGCCGCCGCCGGGGTGGGCGGCGCCGCCGGTGAGGTAGAGGCCGGGGTAGTCCTCGTTCGGGGCCTGGAGCAGGTCGCCGCCGAATCCGGCGAGCGCGGGCGGCGGCACGGAGCCGAAGAAGGAACCGGCGTCGCGCTCGGTGTGCTCGGGAGTGCGGACCACCCGCCAGAGCACCCGCTCGCGCAGGCCGAGCCCGGCCGCGTCGGCCTGGTCGAGCATCCGGTCGGCGAAGGCGTCGGCGGTGCCGGGCGTCCCCCAGTCGAGGTCCAGCGAGGGCGTGGTCGCGGTGAGCACGACGCTCTCGTGGCCCTCCGGATGCAACGACGGGTCGTCCGGCCGCAGGACCTGGACGGTCGGGCGGTCCGACAGCGGGGCGCCCGGGGAGAAGATGCCGGCCAGCTCGGCGGCCGGGTCACCGGCGTGCACCACCGTGCGGTGCGCGGTACCGGCCGGCCGGGCGCCGCGCAGCGCGAGCAGCACGCTGACCCGTCCGGGCACGCCGTGCAGCCGCCCGGCGGAGGCCGGCCAGTCGTCCGAGGAGTCGGCCGGGCCCATCCACTGGGTGTGCAGCACCCGGGTGTCGATCGAGGAGACCACCAGGTCGGCGTCGATCCGGTCGCCCTTGGTCTGCACACCGCAGACCCGGCCGTCCCGGGTGTCCACCTTGGTGACCGGCGTCTCGAAGCGGAACTCCACCTTGCGCTGCTCGCACCGCCGGTGAAAGGCGTCGGCCAGCGCGCGCAGGCCGCCCCGGACGTACCAGACGCCGAAGGACTGCTCCATGTACGGCAGCACGGTGGCCCCGGCGGGGGCGCTGCGCGGGTCGAGCCCGAAGCGCAGCGCGTGCTCGTGCAGCAGGGCGGTCAGGGCCGGGTGCCCGCCCAGCTGCTCGGCGGCGACGTCGGCCAGCGTCCACGGCCGGCGGCCGCGCAGCCGGCCGAACAGGCCGCGCCGGTCGGCCCCCGGCACCGGGTACGGGTCGGTGTGCAGCGGCCGGGGGTCGGCGGGGAGGGGCTCCTCCAGCAGCGGGCGGCGGGTGGCCTCCCAGACCGTGCGGCCGTGGTTGAGCACCGTTGCCCAGCGCTCGCCGGCGCCCGGGCCGAAGGCCTCGTCGAGGGCCCGGACCACGCCGCCCCGGGACGCGTTGGGCAGCGACAGCGCGGTGCCGTCGGCGAACAGGTGACGGCTCTCCGGGTCGACCGGGCCCAGCTCGACCAGTTCCTCCAGCGGCTCCCGGCCGGTCTTCAGCGCGAGGTCGCGGTAGACGGCGGGGAGGGTGAGCAGACCCGGGCCGGTGTCGAAGGCGAAGCCGTCGCGCTCGTAGCGGCCGACCATCCCACCGTACGTGCCGCGCGCCTCGCAGACCGTCACCCTGTGCCCGAGGGTCGCCAGCCGGGAGGCCGCCGCGAGCCCGCTCATACCTGCGCCGATGATGACGATCCGTGCCATGCGTCCGATCCTAGGGCCCGCTCCGGGTCCCCTGGACGGGCTCCTCCACCACCGGGCGTCCGGCCGCGGCGGCGCGGGCGGCCCTCCGTTCCCGCCGCCGGGCCCGGAAGGCCCGGATCCGGTTGACCGCGAACCAGACCAGCAGCAGGCCGATCAGCAGCAGGACGGTGGCGATCGAGGCGGCCAGCCAGGGGTGGAAGATCGCCAGGGTGACCAGTCCGGCCACCGACACGTCCTCGGCCAGCGAGACCACGATGTTGCTGGCCGGCTCCGGCGAGGTGTTGACCGCCATCCGCAGCGAGGCCTTCACCAGGTGGCTGACCAGCGCGGCCGTGCCGCCCATCGCGCCCGCCGCGACCTCGCTCAGCGAGCCCGGGTCGGCGGAGGCGATCAGCGCGCCCACGGTGGCACCCGCGACCGGCCGGATCGCGGTGTGGGCGACGTCCCAGAGGCTGTCCACGTACGGGATCTTGTCGGCCACCGCCTCCAGCAGGAACAGCACGCCCGCGGCGATCAGCACGTCGGTGCGCTCCAGCGCGGGCGGCACCGAGTCGGCCCCCGCGAACCGGCCGAGCAGACCGAGCAGCAGCACCACCGCGTACGCGTTGATCCCGCTCGCCAGTCCGCTGGTGAAGATCAGCGGAACGATCGTCATCCGTTCCTCCTCGGAGTGCCCGCCGGGATCGGCCCGGCTCGCCGTACCGTACCGGGACGCCGCGGGCGGGGTGTGCGGTTCCCGCCGCGGGAGGTCCGAGTGCGGTCCGAGTGCGTCTGAGTACGGATACTCAGGTACCGGGTTGAGTACCTGCGCGGATGGCCCGCGACCTGCGAAGACGGGAGAGTGGTGGCACCGGGACGGCGGCGCGTCGGGCGCTCCGCCCCGGAGCTGCGGACGGGCGTCGTCCGCCGGTCACGGGGGACCGGCGGAAGCGCCGTCGAGCTCCGCACCGGAGCCGGTCGCAGGCCGCGCACCGCCGGCACGGGGCGGCGGAGCGGGCCTGGGGGGACCGGCGCACCGGCGGGGGGAACCGGGCCGGAAGGCGGCGGGCGGGGGGGCCGGGGGCAGCGGGGGGCGGGGGGGGGCCGGGC
>NZ_JBHXKE010000001.1:62083-117793 GCF_042722765.1 Kitasatospora sp. NPDC058406 | reverse complement strand
CCAGTGACCGACCGGGTGCCGCTGTCGGGCGCCACGGCGGGCGCGTCGCCTGCCGCCGCCCGACCGCTCAGCCGCTCGACTCCTCGGCCGTTCAGCCGCTCAGCGAGTCGATCTCCGCCAGCTCCTCGGCCGTCAGCGGACCGCCGGCCAGCGCGTCGATGTTCTGGTCCAGCTGCGCCACGCTGCTGGCCCCGATGATCACCGAGACCACCCGCGGGTCCTTCAGCACCCATGACAGCGCCAGCTGCGCCAGCGTCTGGCCGCGCCGCTCCGCGACCTTGTTCAGCGCCCGCAACTGCTCCAGCTTCCGCCCGGTGAGCGCCTCCTCCTTCAGGAAGTGCCCGACCGACATCCGCGAACCGGACGGCACCTCGCCCGACAGGTAGCGGTCCGTCAGAAGACCCTGGGCGAGCGGGGAGTAGGCGATCAGACTGGTCTGGGTGTCGCCGACCGCGTTCAGTACCCCGTCCTCCACCGACCGGTTGAGGATCGAGTACGGGCACTGGTTCAGGAGCACCGGCGTGCCCAGGTCGCGCAGGATCGCCACCGCCTCCCGGTGCTGCTCCGCCGGGTAGTTGGAGATGCTCGCGTACAGGGCCTTGCCCGCCCGGACGGCCGAGGCCAGCGCGCCCATCGTCTCTTCCAGCGGGGTGTCCGGGTCGTAGCGGTGCGAGTAGAAGACGTCCACGTAGTCCAGGCCCATCCGGCCCAGCGACTGGTCGAGGCTGGCCAGCAGGTACTTGCGGCTGCCGCCCTCGCCGTACGGGCCGGGCCACATGTCGTAGCCCGCCTTGGAGGCGATGAAGAGCTCGTCCCGGTACGGGCGGAAGTCCTGCGCGAACAGGTGGCCGAAGTTGCGCTCGGCACTGCCGTACGGCGGGCCGTAGTTGTTCGCCAGGTCGAAGTGGGTGATGCCCCGGTCGAAGGCGCGGCGCAGCACCGCCCGCTGGACGTCCAGTGGCTGGGCGTCACCGAAGTTGTGCCACAGGCCCAGGGAGACGGCCGGCAGCAGCACGCCACTGCGGCCGGCCCGGCGGTAGGTCATCGAGGCATAGCGGTCATCCGCGGCGAGGTAGCTCATGCCGGACATCCTGCCAGGCCGGGGGCGTTCGGCCGAGGGACTTGCCGAGCCCGTGGCGCTGCTCGCCCGGCGACCCTTGCCTCGCTCCTGACCGGTGCCTATGCTCGCGGTGGATCGTGTGTGTGCGAGACGAAGGGGGAGCCGGATGTCCGTTCGTACCACCCTCCTTCGCTGTTGTCGTTCCCGCAGCACCTCGCGCTGAGCCGGCCGGAGCTCCGGCTTCCGGCGTGACCCCCTTCCCGGTGCTGCCCCGGCGTGAGCGACCGTCCGTGGTGCGCTGCGCCGGGCTGCCGCGCCGGCCGTCCGGCCCCGTCGAGCCGCACCCCGGCCGCCGTCCGACCCCGCCCCCGACCCCCGTCCCGGCTCCGGGCCCCGTCCCGGCTCCGGCCCCGGTGAACCCACCGGTGCCGACGCCGCCGGTGTCCCGGGCCCCGCGGACCTCCTGAGCGTCGCCGGATCCCCGGCCCTCCGGACCTCGGACCTCGGACCTCGGAGCCCGGATCCCCGGACCCCGGAGTCCGGCGGCCCTCCCGGGCGGTCCCGACGGGCACCCCATCGAACGTCAACAAGGAGACCGTCGTGCGGTTCACCGTCTCGTCCCTCGTGTCCAACGGGCCCGACCCCGTCACCGGCGTGCAGCGCACCCCGTCCGAGAAGCTGCACAACGTCATCGACCAGGCCGTCACCGCCGAGCGGCTCGGCTTCGACGGCTACGGGGTGGGGGAGCGGCACGGTGAGCCGTTCCTCTCCCCGGCGCCGCCCGTGCTGCTGAGCGCCATCGCCGCCCGCACCTTGACCATCAGGCTGTTCACCACCGTCACGGTGCTCTCCGTCCTCGACCCGGTGCGGGTCGCGGAGGACTATGCGCTGGTCGACCAGCTCTCCGGAGGGCGGCTCGAACTGATCATCGGCAAGGGCAACGACCCGCGCCACTTCGACCTGTTCGGCCTGCCGGAGGACCGCCAGTGGGACGCGCTGGCCGAGAACTACGGGCTGCTGCGCAGGCTCTGGCGGGAGGAGGGGGTCAGCTGGGAGGGCACCACCCGGCCGGCGCTGAAGGAGGTCACGACCTGGCCGCGCCCCTACCAGACCCCGATCCCGGTCTGGCACGGCAGCGCCACCAGCACGCTGTCCACCGAGCTCGCGGCCCGCTACGGCGACCCGCTGTTCTCCGCGAACGCGTTCCACCCGCTGCCGAAGTACAAGGCGCTGGTCGACCACTACCGCGAGCGCTGGGAGCACTACGGCCGCGCCCCCGAGGACGCCCGGGTGGGGACCGGGTTCGGCGGGCTGTTCATCGCCGAGCGGTCGCAGGACGCGGTGGAGGGGTTCCGCCCGTACTGGGACGCCCTGTTCGACTCGGCGGCGGGCCGGCACAACAAGTCGCCGTTCGAGTCGCTGGAGGACGCGCTGGAGCGCGGTTCGGCGCTGGTCGGCAGCCCGCAGCAGGTGATCGAGAAGATCCACCGCTACCACGAGGCCTTCGGCAACGAGGTGGTCGGGATCGGGGTGGACGCGCTCACCGAGGACGTCCAGCACGAGCAGCTGGAGCTGTTCGCGAGCGAGGTCGCCCCCGTGATCCGGCGCGAGCTGCCGTCCGTCCGGCCGCAGGCGTGACGCTCCGTGACGCCCGGCGGTGTGCGGAGTGATGCGCGCCACCGTCCTGCGGTGAATGCCGCCCGGCCTCGCCGGGGACGACGATCTCGCAGGGCCGTGGACCGCCGGGGGGCGGCCCACGGCCCGTGGGCGTCTCCGGGCGTTCGGGCCTCCCGAGGGTTCTGTACCTACTGGTATGTACATCGCGCCCGCCGGTGGGTACCGTGATCGTCATGGCAACCCAGGACCGTCTCGTCGAGAGCACCCAGGAGCTCCTCTGGGAGCGCGGCTACGTCGGCACCAGCCCGAAGGCCATCCAGCAGCGCGCCGGCGTCGGCCAGGGCAGCATGTACCACCACTTCGACGGCAAGCCCGACCTCGCGGCCGCCGCCCTGCGCCGCAGCGCCGAGCAGATGCGCGCCGTCGCCGAGGCCGACCTGGCGGCTCCCGGCACCGCGTGCGACCGGATCGCCGCCTACCTGAACCGCGAGCGCGACGTCCTGCGCGGCTGCCGGATCGGCCGGATGGCCCAGGACCCGGAGGTGGTCGCCGACCCGCGGCTGCGCGCCCCCGTCGAGGAGACCTTCACCTGGCTGCGCGGCCGGATCGCGGAGGTCGTCGCCGAGGGGCAGGCGACCGGCGAGCTCCGCTCCGCCGCCGACCCGGCCGACCTCGCCGCCGCCGTGGTCGCCGTCGTCCAGGGCGGCTACGTCCTCGCCCGCGCCGCCGAGAGCGCCGAACCGTTCGAGCAGGCCGTGCGCGGTGTCACCGCCCTGCTCGCCGCGCACCGGGCCGGCTGAACGGGGCCGCAGGACCGCCGTCCCGCCCGCGTCGCACCCGCCCGCGTTCCGCCGACCCCCGGGGAGTCCGCCCGTGCACGCCATGCAGTACGAGATCACCCTCCCCGCCGACTACGACATGACGGTCGTCCACCGGCGGATCGCCACCAGGGGACACCTCCTCGACGGCCACCCCGGTCTCGGACTCAAGGCCTATCTGGTCCGCGAGCGCGGCCTCGACGGGTCGCCCGTCAACCAGTACGCGCCGTTCTACCTCTGGCGCACGGCCGAAGGCATGAACGGCTTCCTCTGGGGCCCGGGATTCCGAGGGCTGAGCGCCGACTTCGGTCGGCCCGCCGTCCGGCACTGGCTGGGCGCGGGCCTGCGCCGGGGCGGCGCGCCGGGCACCCCGGCCGCCGCCACCCGCCGCCTCTACCGGCTCCCCGAGGACGCCGACCCCGCCGAGGCCGTCGAACGGGCGCTCGCCGAACTGCCCGACCACCCCGACCTGCACACGGCGGCCGTCGCCGTGGACCCGGGGCGGTGGGAACTGCTGCACATCGCCCTCTGGCTCCGCGCCGCCCCCGAGGACGCGCCCGGCACCCGCTACCGCGTGCACCACCTGTCCAGCCCCGAACTCGACCGGCTGCCCGTCGGCCGCCACTGGTGAAAGGACCGCCCTTCCCGATGGACCTCGCCGATCCCGTCCTCGCCGGCCCCACCGCCACCGGCCCCACCGCCACCGGCTCCGTCCCGGCCGACGTCACCGCCGCCGGCCTCGTTCCCGCCCCGTTCGACCGCGCCGCCGGCTACGCCCTGCTGGACCGGCTGGCCGACCCGCGGACCCGGACCGGCACCCTCGGCCCGCTCGACGAACTCGCGCCCGGCTTCCCCGACTGGATCGTGACCACCCTGTTCGGCGGCACCTACCAGCGCCCGGGGCTCGCCCTGCGGGACCGCCAGGTCGCCAATCTGGCCGCCCTCACCGCCCTCGGCGGAGTGGAACCGCAACTGGCCGACCACGTCCGCAACAGCCTGCGGATCGGTCTGACCAGGGAGGAGATCACCGAGGTCCTGGTCCACCTCGCGCCCTACGTCGGTGTCCCCAAGGCCCTGGCCGGGCTGCGCGTCGCGGCCGCGACCTTCGCCGAGGCGGACGACGCCGCCGCCGCGGGGGCCGGGGCGCCGTGAGCACCACGCGCCCTTCGGTCCGCACCGTCCTCGGCGACCTCGACCCCGTCGACCTCGGTGTCTGCGACGCGCACGACCACCTCTTCCTGCGCAGCCCGCTGCTTCCCGGCGAGGAGCTCGACGACCCCACCGCCGCCGAAGCGGTCCTGCGCGACTTCGCCGCGGCCGGCGGGCGGGCGCTGGTCCAGTGGACCCCGTTCGGCATGGGGCGGCGGGCCGAGGAGCTCGCCGCCCTCTCCCGGGCGACCGGCGTCCACCTGGTCGCCGCGACCGGCCTCCACCAGGCCGTCCACTACGACCCGGCGGAACTGGAACGGCGCTACGACGGGCTCGCGGGCCTGTTCGTCGCCGAGCTCACCGTCGGACTGCGGGGCGCCCCCGAGGGGGTCCGGGCCGGGTTGATCAAGGTGGCGGGGGAGTACCACGGGCTCGGCCCGCACACCCGCCGGGTCATGGCGGCAGCCGCCGAGGCGCACCACGCCACCGGCGCGCCGATCGCCGTCCACCACGAACTCGGCACCGCCGCACCCGAGGTCCTCGATCTGCTCTGCGGTCGCCACGGCGTCCGGCCGCAGCGGGTGATCCTCGGCCACCTCAACCGTCACCCCGACCTGCGGCTGCACCGGGAGCTCGCCGCGTCCGGCGCGTACCTCGCCCTGGACGGTCCCTCCCGTGCCCACCACGCGACCGACCACCACCTCTTCGACACCGTCGCCGCGGTGGTGGAGGCGGGCCACGGCGACCGGCTGCTCCTCGGTGGTGACACCACCACCCGCTCGGCCCGCCGCGCCCCTGGTCCCGCACACCTGCTCACGGCCCTGGCGCCGCGGCTCTCCCGGGCGTTCGGCCCCGATCTTCCGCACCGGCTTCTCACCGCCAACCCGGCGCGGGCCTTCGCCGCCGAGTGGCTCGGGCCGGGCCGGCCGGCCTGAGCGACCGGAGCGGCCTGAGCGACCGGAGGGCCCGCCCGGCCGACGCGGGCGGTCGGTGCGGGCGGGCCCCAGGCGGCGCCACGCCTCACATGTGGGTGCCGCCGTCGATCCGGATCTCCGTCCCGGTGACGAACGCGCCGTCCTCCGAGGCGAGCATGGCGATCACGCCCGCGACCGTCTCCGGTCCGGCGAAGCCCTGGCCGAGGGCGGGGGAGAGCTTGGCCAGCAGGCCGAGGTCGGCGTCCGCGGGCAGCCCCGGGTCGTGGGTCATGCCGCTGTCGATGCTGCCGGGTGCGACGCAGACCGCACGCAGGCCCTGCTTGGCGTATTCGGCGGCGATCGCGTGCGTGAAGGACTGGATGCCGCCCTTGGTCGCCGCGTAGGCGGCCATGTAGGGGTGGGCGAAGGTCGCGGAGGTGGAGCTGAAGTTCACCACCACGCCCCGGCCGCCCGCGAGCAGGGCGGGCAGGGCCTCGCGGGTCATCAGGAAGGTGCCGGTCAGGTTGACCGCGACCAGCTTGTTCCAGAACTCCAGGCTGGTCTCGTGGGTGTGCGAGGAGCGCAGGATGCCGGCGGCGTTCACCAGGACGTCGAGCCCGCCGAGTCCTGCCACCGCCTCGGCGACGCCCGTCCGGACGGCGGTCTCGTCCGACACGTCCAGGACCACGGTGGTGAGGCGGTCGGCGGTGCCGTCGGCGGTCGCCCGCTCCAGGGTGGCCCCGAGGCCGGTCCCGTTGACGTCGGCGGCGACGACCCGCCCGCCCTCGGCCAGGATCCGGTGCACGGTGGCCTGTCCGATGCCCGAGCCGCCGCCGGTGACCAGGACGTTCCGTCCGTTGAAGCGCTCCATGGTGGTACTCCGTTCCGTTCGTGGTCTCGCGACCTCACTGGCACCGTACGCCCATGTGGCACGTCGTGCCAAAAAGGCGTGACGCGTCACCTGTGCTCCTCGCGTCACATCGACCGGCCACGCCCTGCCGTCTTCCCGTGCCAGGGCGGCGCAACGTGTCACCGGGCCCGCCGTCCGCGTAGCCTGACCCCGTGACCGGACGCCCCACCCTCAACCAGCGCCGCCGCGAGAGCACCCGGCTGGAGATCGCCCGCGCCGCCGCGGCGCTCTTCGCCGCCCGCGGGGCCGAGGCGACCACCGCGGAGGAGATCGCCCAGGCCTCGGGCATCTCGCTGCGCACCTTCTACCGCTACTTCTCGGAGAAGGAGGACGCCGTCGCCCCGCTGCTCGCGGCGGGCGGCGAGCGCTGGGTGCGGCTCTTCGCCGAGGGTTCGGCCGGCCTGCCGGTGCGCGAGGCCCTGGAACGTTCGGCGGCCGAGTCGCTGACGCCGCCCGACGACGACGCCGTCGAGGCCATGCAGTGGACCCGCGACCTGCTCCGCGACCCCCGCCTCGCCTCGGTGTGGCAGCGGGTGCACGCCGACTCCGAGCAGCGGTTGCACCTGGCGATCGCCGCCCGCTGTCCGCAGGGCACCGACGTGCTGGAGATCCGGCTCGCCGCCGCGGCGGCCACCACCGCCATCCGGGTCGCCCTCGAGCAGTGGGCCGTCTCCGGGGCCGCGGCCACCGGCCCCGGATCGCCCCGGGAGCTCGGCGCCCGCTGCATGCACGAGCTCACCGCGGGCCTCGGTCTCTGGGCCCGCGTCAGCTGACGCGGGCCCAGGCGGAGCAACCGGCCCGGACCTCCCGGCGCCGTCCGAGCGTGGTCCCGGCGCCGTGCGGGAGGCCCTCGCCCCACCGCGCCCTCGCCCTTCCCGTGGTCCGGAGCGTGCTTCGCCGGGCCCTCCCGCGCGAGGCCGGCCCGTACGCGCGGCGGGCGTCTCCTCCCGGAGACCGAGGCGATGACCGCTGGTCGGCGGGTCCGGGGCACCGCTTCGGACCGCTAGGGTGGGTGGTCGCGCCCCGGCGACGGCCCCCGTTGTGGACGGGGAACCGGGGCGGCCCTCCCGGGTGTCCTTCCCCCGGGGGCGGGGGAGTACGAGGCGTGGGAGCAAACAAGACATGGGTCTGACGAGCCACAAGGTGCTGGCACTGACCGTCCTGATCGCCGTCGCGGCGATGGCCGGGACGGTCTGGCTGTGGCCGAGACTGTCGAAGCGGACCTGGCAGGCGGTGCTCGGCCGGATCGGCGCGCTGTGCGCGACGCAGCTCACCGTGCTCGCCGCGCTCGGCCTGGTCGCCAACAACTACTTCGCCTTCTACAGCAGTTGGGACGACCTGCTGGGCACCGGCGACAGCGGTCCGGTGGTCATCCACAACAAGGCGGACGCCTCCGGCCGGCTGCGCGTCGAGACCATCGGGCACGCCGAGGTCAAGGGCGGCGGGGCACTGGGCCGTGACCCCGAGCAGTCCGGCGAGATCCGTGAGATCCGCATCGACGGTGCCACCACCCGGCTCTCCACCGAGGGCTACGTCTACCTGCCGCCGCAGTACTTCCAGCCGGAGTACGAGCAGAAGCAGTTCCCGGCGCTGGTCGTCAGCACCGGCTTCCCCGGCATCGCCAAGAACCTCGTGACCCGGCTGAACTACCCGGGCGCGGCGCTCAAGCTGCTCCAGGAGGGCCGGATGCAGCCGACCGTCCTGGTGCTGGTGCGTCCCTCGCCGGCCCTGCCGCAGGACACCGAGTGCGAGGACGTCCCGGGCGGCCCGCAGTCCGAGACGTACTTCACCAAGGACGTGCCCTCGGCGATCCAGGCGACCTACCGGGTCTCCGGCGATCCGCGGGCGTGGGCGTTCATGGGGAACTCGACGGGCGGCTACTGCGCGCTCAAGCTCGCCATGCGCCACCCGGAGGTCTACCCGACCGCCGTCTCGCTCTCCGGCTACTACCGGGCCGCCGAGGACCCGACCACCGGTGACCTCTTCAAGGGCAGCGAGCAGCGCCGCAACGAGGCCGACCTGATGTGGCGCCTCAAGAACCTGCCGCAGCCCGAGGTGGCCGTGCTGCTGGCCGGCACCAAGGAGGGCGACGGCGACTACCGTCGCGAGACCGAGGCGTTCGTGGCCGCGACGCGCAGCCCGATGAAGGTCTCCTACAGCATGCTGGAAACGGGCGGCCACAACTTCGAGACCTGGAGCAGGCTGCTCCCGTCCTCGCTGGAGTGGATCTCGCAGCACCTGGTGGTTCCCGGCCGGACGGTCTGACCACCGGGCCCGATCGGCAGGCGGCCAGGACGGCCAGGACGGCCGGCACGTCCCCGGTGGCCCGGGGCCGACAGGCGGCCGTCAGGCCACGGACTGCAGCGTGCCGGTGTGCAGCTCGCCGACCCGGCCGCCCTCGCCCTCGTACGTCCAGAACGCGCGGACCGTCATCCGGCCCAGGTCCATGACGTGACTGACGGTGATGCCGCTCTGTTCGGTCCAGCTGACGAAGTACAGCTGCGGACCGACCTCGGCGACGTGCAGGGCGACGTCCTCCCACTGGCCGGCCGACTCACCGAGGCCCTCCCAGCGCAGCCGCTTGCCGTCGGCCGAGTAGGCGTTGCGGAAGGCTGCGCCGTTGTCGACCTGGAACAGGAAGGTGCGGCCGGCGAAGCCGGGCAGGGGGGCGGTCATGGTGGGGCTGGTCCTCGTCTCTCATGCGGTTCCCGGTGCGGTCCGGACGGTTCCGGCGCGGTTGGATCCCCAACCTATCCGACCGCCCCGTCTTTCGCGGCGTACTCGGGCACGGGGCCGGGGCCGACGGGCCGGGCCCCGCACCGGACGTCCTCCTGCCGCGCCCTCCTGCCGGCCGCCTCCCGCTCCACCCCGCCACCGGCCGGGGAACCTGCCCTCCCGGGCGGTCCTCCAGGGCGGCCCTCCTCGACCGGGCCGCGGTGCTCCTCGGGAGCGCGGCGCCGGTGCCGCCCCGGACCGGAGGGCCCCGGCCGGGGCCTGATCCGTAGCTTCCTCCCAACTGATCAACTCCGCAGGCGCGTTGATCATCCGCGGACGCCGGGTCTGTGACCTGCGCGACAACCGTCCGTGCGAGGTTGTCCGGTCCCCGGCGGCCTGCCTAGCCTGCAGGGGCGTCCGCTGTCGCGGACTCCCGCCGTCGGGACGCCGAGTCCTGTCCACCCGCCGGTCGGCACCCGAGCACCACAGCGGACGGGAGCGGGGGACCCAAGGTCAGTGCCCGGTCCGTGCGCCTCCGCGCCCGGACCGCGGCTAGGGGTGAAGCCGCTCCCCGGGCGGCCGGGCAACCTCAGCCCGAACCCGACAGCTCACCTCGCAGGCGTCGTAGAGGACCCAGCCATGCCCCCTGCCCCGCACCGGCCTGCCCGGCGCCACGCGCCCCGCCACGCCCGCCCCACCCACCGGCGCCGCACCGCCGCCCTCGCCGCCACCGGAGTGCTCGCCGTCACCGGCGCCGGCCTGCTCGGCGTCCCGGCCCTCACCGGAGCCCAGGCCGCCACCGCGCCCACCGTCACCCAGGACGCCCTCACCCCGGCGACCATGGTCGCCGGCAAGGCCTCGACCGCCTCGCTGGCCGTCCACTCCTCGGCCTGCTTCACCGCCAAGACCGTCGGCGTCGGCATCCGCGACGCGGCCGGCCGCAACCTCGACTTCCCCGGCAACGTCAGCAACGCGCAGATCTGCCCGAGCGGCCTGTCGATCACCACCGGTGCGCGCACCCTGGCGGCCGGCACCTACACCCAGTTCGGTTTCTGGCAGGACCTCGGTGGTGCCTGGCACAACCTGCCCTCCCGGCAGCTGGTGGTCTCCGCCACCGCCACGCCGAGCCCGACCCCCACCCCGTCGCCGACGACGCCCCCCACCACGCCCCCCACCACGAGCCCGACGACGCCCCCCGCCACCGGTGCCCCCGTCGCGGGCAAGAAGCTCACCTGGTCCGACGAGTTCAGCGGCCCGATCGCCTACGGCTCCCGCTGGACCGGCGACCGCAGCAGCGCCTACCGCTACGGCAACCACAACCCCGACGACAACAAGCTCGACTGGCTGAACAAGAACAACGTCACCGTCGGCGGCGGCGCCGCCACGTTCACCGCCAGGCCGGGCGCCAACAAGCTGGAGAACGGCAAGCAGTCCTGGGACACCGGGCTGCTCACCACCGAGTACTCCGGCGAGGGCTTCCAGGTGAAGACCGGCGACTACGCCGAGACCCGGGTCAAGCTCCCGGCCGGCACCGGCGCCTGGCCGGCGCTGTGGACCTGGAAGAACGGCAACGGGGAGATCGACACCTTCGAGTACCACCCCGACAACCCGAACCTGCTGGAACTGACCAACCACGTCAAGCCGGGTCACCTGTACTACACGGACGCCAAGGCGATAGCCAAGGACGGCTGGGTGACCATCGGCACCCACTACGGCGCCACCTCCGTCGACTGGTACGTCAACGGGGTCAAGGTCTTCTCGGACGGCAAGGGCGTCGGCACCACCTGGTCCGCGTACCTGATCCTCAACCTGTCCCTGAGCGCGGGGCAGTACCACCCCGCGCCCCAGGGCACCGCGCCGATCACCTTCGCCGCGGACTACGTCCGGGTCTACCGCTAGGACCGGCCCCGAGACCGTCCGCTCCCGGAGGAGCGGGCGGTCTCAGGCGGTCTGCACGACCTCGATCGCGAACGGCTGCCGGTTGTTGGCCTCGTTGTGGTCGTCGTCGCCGCGCACCGCGACGTAGCCGCCCTCCAGGTTGCCGAGGGGGACGGTCGTGGCGAGCCTGACCGGGATCAGGGCGGTCGCGCTGCGGTACACCCCCAGCCCGGCCGGGAAGGTGCAGCGCACCCGGTGGCCGTTCTGGAACTCGTAGCAGTTCTCCGGGAAGAACGGCCCCTCGGCCGTCACCCCCTCCGGCAGGGTGACGACGACGGTGAACGCGGAGGCCGTCCGCTCCGGGCCGGTGTTGCTGATGAAGGCGTGCACCGTGGTGGTGCCGCCGGGCGCGGCGGCGTCCGGGTCCAGCCGGACCACCGCCAGGTCCGAGTCGGAGACGGCGGGCGTCGCGGGCGCCGCGGGTGCCGTCGCCGCGCTCTCCTTGCCCGGGTCGGTGCCCGCCGTCGCGTCGGCGTCGGGACACGCCCACGCCGGTCCGGCGGCCAGCGCCACCAGCGCGGACCCCACCGTCAGCGACCTTCCGAGGAAACCCCGTACGGACCCTCTGCGCGACATCGCCGCTCACCCTGCCTCTGCGTTCGTGCGCCCCGCGCCGTCGCGGGCACGTCCCGATCCACAGTGACCGACCCGTCCGCCGCGGCCGGGCCAACCCGCCCTCGGGTCGCCCGGGCGGGCGAACCCGGGCAGGGGAGGGCGGCGGCTCCGACGTCCCGCACGGTCGGCCTCCGGCACTGCCTCCGACAGCGCCTTGGCCGGGCCTCCGGCGGGGCGGTGTCAGGGGGCCAGGACCTGTCCCAGCCGGGCCGCGATCTCGTGCATCACCGGCACCAGCGAGGCGGATCCGGCCTGCTCCTCCAGCGCCCGGACCCGGGCCTCCGGTCCGGAGACCGAGAGCGCCGTCGGCGTGGGCGCGCCGGGGACGGCGAGCGCGATGCAGCGCACCCCGATCTCCTGCTCCTGGTCGTCCACCACGTAACCGCGCTCGCGCGCCTCGGCGAGCTGGCGGATCAGCTCCTGCGGGTCGGTCACGGTGTGCGGGGTGTGGGCGGCCAGCGGGTTGGGGCCCAGGACGGCGCGCGCCTCCTCCTCGGGCAGCTGTGCCAGCAGCGCCTTGCCGACCCCGGTGCAGTGCGGCTGCACCCGGCGGCCGACCTCGGTGAACATCCGCATCGAGCGCCGCGACTGCACCTGCCCGACGTACACCACCTCGCCGCCCTCCAGCACGGCCAGGTTGGCCGTCTCGCCGGTGGCCTCCATCAGCTCGGCCAGGTAGGGACGGGCCCAGCTTCCGAGCAGTCGCCCGGCGGTCTCGCCGAGCCGGATGAGCCGCGGGCCGAGGGTGTAGCGGCGCGCCGTGTCCTGGCGGACATAGCCCTGCTGTACGAGGGTACGAACCAGGCGGTGGATGGTGGGCATGGGCAGACCGGAGGAGGCGGAGAGTTCGCTGAGCGTCGCCACGCCGCCGGAGTCGGCCAGTGCCTCCAGCAGGTGGAAGGCGCGCTCGACGGACTGCACGCCGCCGGTGGCGCGCTCCGGGGCCGGGGCCCGGTCGGAGGCTCTGTCGGACGGGCTGTCGGAGGTCGGGGCCACCGGCGTTTCCTTCGCTGTCGGGGGAGGAGTACAGTCTCGGCGATCTCCTCAACAAACCGTTGAAATTCTGTATCGCGGAAACTAGTCTCCACCTTACAGAATCAAGTCCTCCGCTTGCCGGGGTTCGGATCACCTGCCGATCAACCGTCTCAAGGATCAACTGTCTTAGGAGTGTCCTGCTCATGGCTACAGATCAGGGACCCGGCGCCTCTCCCGCCGCTCCGGTCGTCACTGTCGCCGGTCCGCGCGTCCACCGGGCCGAGGAGGTGCTCACTCCGGAGGCGGTCGCCTTCGTCGTCGGCCTGCACCGCGCGTTCGAGGACCGCCGTCGCGAGCTGCTCGCCCGCCGCCGCGCGCGCCGTGCCGAGATCGCCCGCACCGGCACCCTGGACTTCCTCCCGGAGACGGCCGCCGTCCGCGCCGGCGACTGGAAGGTCGCCGAGGCGCCCCGGGCGCTCCAGGACCGGCGGGTCGAGATCACCGGCCCCACCGACCGCAAGATGGTGATCAACGCGCTCAACTCGGGCGCCCGGGTCTGGCTCGCCGACTTCGAGGACGCCACCTCCCCGACCTGGGAGAACGTCGTCGGCGGTCAGCTCAACCTGATCGACGCCTTCGAGGGCCGGATCGACTTCACCTCCCCGGCCGGCAGGGCCTACACGCTCAGGCCCGCCGCCGAGCTGGCCACCGTCGTGGTCCGCCCGCGCGGCTGGCACCTGGACGAGACCCACCTCCTGGTCGACGGCGAACCGGTGGCCGGCGCCTTCCTCGACTTCGGCCTCTACTTCTTCCACAACGCCGCCCGGCTGCTCGCCCGTGGCGGCGGGGACCCGAACTCCGGTCCGTACTTCTACCTCCCGAAGACCGAGAGCCACCTGGAGGCGCGGCTCTGGAACGACGTCTTCACCCACGCGCAGGCCGAACTCGGCATCCCGCACGGCACCGTCCGGGCCACCGTCCTGATCGAGACCGTCACCGCCGCGTTCGAGATGGACGAGATCCTCTACGAGCTGCGCGAGCACGCCGCCGGGCTCAACGCGGGCCGCTGGGACTACCTGTTCTCCATCGTCAAGAACTTCCGTGACGCCGGCGAGCACTTCATCCTGCCGGACCGCAACAGCGTCACCATGGCCTCGCCGTTCATGGCCGCCTACACCCGGCTGCTCGTCCGGACCTGCCACCGGCGCGGTGCCCACGCGATCGGCGGCATGGCCGCGTTCATCCCCAGCCGCAGGGACCCCGCGGTCAACGAGGCCGCCCTGGTGAAGGTCACCGCCGACAAGGAGCGCGAGGCGGGCAACGGCTTCGACGGCTCCTGGGTCGCCCACCCGGACCTCGTCCCGGTCGCCCGCTCCTGCTTCGACGCCGTCCTCGGCGACCGCCCGCACCAGAAGGAGAACCCCGGGCCGGCCGAACCGGTCACCGCCGCCGACCTGCTGGACGTCGCTGGCGCCGGCGGCAGCTGCACCCGTGCGGGTCTGCACAACGCGGTCCAGGTCGGGGTCCGCTACATCGAGGCCTGGCTGCGCGGCGTGGGCGCGGTCGCCATCTTCCACATGATGGAGGACGCCGCCACCGCCGAGATCTCCCGCTCGCAGATCTGGCAGTGGATCCACAACGACGTCGTCCTCGCCGACACCGGGGAGAAGGCCACCGCCGACCTCGTGCGCCGCCTGGTGGCCGAGGAACTGGCCGGGCTCCGGGCCGAACTCGGTGCCGAGGCCTACGCCGCCGGACGCTGGCGCGAGGCCGCCCAGCTCTTCGAACAGGTCGCCCTGGCCGAGGAGTTCGAGGAGTTCCTGACCCTCCCCGCGCTTCCCCTGCTGGGCTGAAACCCCAGGCTACCCGGCGCAACGCCTGCCGCCCTCTGCCGTGTTGGAGCAGGGGGCGGCTCCTTTTCGGCCGTCCCGTACGGTGCGGTGGACGTGGTCGCCGGCCCGTCGGCACTCGGCCGCCCCCCGCCCGACCCCGCCCCCGCCCGGCCCCGGCCCCGCGACGGGTCCGCCCCCGAGCCCCCCCCCCCCCCCCCCGCCCCAGCGCGGGGGGGCGGGGGGGGCGGTCCGCCGGGAGCCCCCGAGGGGGCGACCGGCGGAGTCCGGGTGACGCACCGTCCCTGGGCGGCCCGGAGTTCGGAGGTGTGGTGCTCGTGCGGAGCGGACGGAGTGCGGGGCGGACGGCGCGCCCCGGCGGCGCGGTCAGACGGGCCGGGCGGCGAGCTCCCGGGCGGCGCGGGCGCAGGCCCGGGCGATGCGGTCCTCGTTCACCGTCGTCAACTGCCCCTTCTCGACGACCGCGTTGCCGTTGACGAAGAGCACGGACAGCGGCGGCAGGGCGCCGAGGGTGAGGGCGGCGACCGGGTCGGCGATCGAGGAGTGCATGAGACCGTCGAGCTTCCAGAGGGCGAGGTCGGCGAGCTTCCCGGCCTCGACCGAGCCGATCTCGTTCTGGCGGCCGAGGACCCGGGCGCCGCCCATGGTGCCCAGCCGCAGCGCCTGGCGGGCGGTGAGCGCGCGGGGGGAGCCGTGCAGGCGGTTGATCAGCAGCGCGTTGCGCAGTTCGGTGCCCAGCTCGCCGGACTCGTTGGAGGCCGTGCCGTCGACGCCGAGGCCGACCGGTACGCCGGCCCTCAGCATGTCGGGGACGCGGGCGATGCCGGCGGCCAACCGGGCGTTGGAGGACGGGCAGTGGGCGACGCCGGTGCCGGTCTCGGCGAACTTGGCGATGTCGGAGTCGTTCATGTGGACGCAGTGCGCCATCCAGACGTCCTCGCCGAGCCAGCCGACCGACTCGAAGTAGTCGGTCGGGCCCATTCCGAACAGCTGCTTGCAGAACGCCTCCTCCTCGGCGGTCTCGGAGCCGTGGGTGTGCAGGCGGACGCCCTTGCGGCGGGCCAGGACTGCGGACTCGCGCAGCAGTTCGGTGGAGACCGAGAACGGGGAGCAGGGCGCGAGGGCGATCTGCAGCATGGAGTCGGAGGAGGCGTCGTGGTACCGGTCGACGGCCTCCTCGGAGGCGGTCAGGATGGTGTCGAGCTCCTCGACGGCGTGGTCCGGGGGCAGCCCGCCGTCCTTCTTGCTGCGGTCCATCGAGCCGCGCAGCGCGGTGAACCGCAGGCCCAGCTCGCGGACGGCCTCGATCTCGGCGCCGAGGATGTCGCCGCCGTCCTTCGGGAAGACGTAGTGGTGGTCGGCGGCGGTGGTGCAGCCGGACTTGAGCAGCGCGGCGGCGGAGCCCTGGGCGGCGGCGTGGACGAGCCGGTCGTCGACCCGGGCCCAGGTGGGGTAGAGGGCGACGAGCCAGTCGAAGAGGATGTCGTCCTGGGCCAGGCCGCGGGTGATCCACTGGTAGAAGTGGTGATGGGTGTTGACCAGGCCGGGGGTGACGAGGTGGCCCTCGGCGTTGATCCGGCGCACCACGTTGTCCAGCCACTGCGGGGCGGGGCCCTCGCCGACCGACTCGATGCGGTTGCCGAGGATGACCACGTGGCCGCGGGTGTACTCGGTGTCGCGGGCGTCGACGGTGGCGATCGCGGCGTTCTCGATGACGATCCGCTGATCGGCGGGCGGGGGCTGGACTGCCATGGTGTGACTCCAAGGGGGAGGGCCGGGCGGGCACGGGGCGCATGCCCGCCCGGTGGGTCAGGACGGTGTCGCCGTCGGCGCCGGCGCGTCGGGTGCGGCGTCGGGGGTGGACCGGCGGGCGGCGCCGAGGTGGTGGAAGAGCAGGTTGAGCAGGACGGCCGCCACGCAGCCGGCCGATATCCCGGAGTGCAGCAGGGTGCGGACGGCCTCCGGGAACGCGTCGTAGAAGGTCGGTGCGGCGATCGGGACGATGCCGACGCCGAGCGAGACCGAGACCAGGACCGTGTTGGCGCCGGAGTCCAGGCCGGCCTCCGCGAGGGTGCGGATGCCGCTGGCGGCGACCGTGCCGAACAGCACGATCCCGGCGCCGCCCAGGACGGGCTGCGGGACGACCGAGACGACCGAGCCGAGCACCGGGAAGAGCCCGAGCAGGACCAGGATGCCGCCGCCGGTCGCGACCACGAAGCGGCTGCGGATCCGGGTCAGGGCCACCAGCCCGATGTTCTGGGCGAAGGCGCTGGCGGCGAAGCCGTTGAAGACCGGGCTGAGCGCGGTGGCCAGCCCGTCGGCCCGCAGGCCGGCGGCGAGCACCTTCTCGTCGGCCTCGCGGTCGACGATCCGGCCGAGCGCGAGCATGTCGGCGGTGGACTCGGTCATCGAGACCACCATGACGATGCAGAGCGAGGCGATCGCGGCCGCGTCGAACGCCGGTGCGCCGAAGTGGAAGGGGGAGGGCAGCGCGAAGATCCGTGCGTCCTGGACCGCGCCGAAGTCGGCGAGGCCCAGCGGGAACGCGAGCAGGGTGCCGGCCGCCAGCCCGAGGAGCAGGGAGAGCTGCTGCCAGAAGCCGCGCAGCAGCCGGTTGCCGAGGACCACCGCGGCGAGGGTGAGCGCGGCGAGTCCGACGGCCCGCATGGAACCGTATCCGGGGGCGTCCGGCGAACCGCCGCGCGCCCAGTTGACGGCCACCGGGAGCAGGGACACCCCGATGAGGGTGATCACGGTGCCCTGGACGACCGGCGGGAAGAACCTGATCAGCTTGCAGAAGTACGGCGCCGCGAGGAGGCACAGGACCCCCGCGACGATCACCGCGCCGAAGATCACCGGGAGGGCGTCCTCGGGTCCGTGCTCCTTGGCGATGGCGATCATGGGGGCGACGCCGGCGAACGACACGCCGTTCACGAACGGCAGCCGTGCGCCGATCCGCCGGACGCCGAGGGTCTGGAGCAGGGTGGCCAGCCCGGCGGTGAACAGGCTGGCCGATATGAGCAGGGCGAGTTCGGCGGGGGAGAGGCCCACGCCGGCGCCGACGATGAGCGGGGGAGCGACGACTCCCGCGTACATCGCGGCGACGTGCTGGAGTCCGGTGGTGACGAGCCTGACGGGTGGCAGCAGCTGGTCCACGGGGTGGACCTCCGCCGTCCTCGCCGGACTGCCCGGGGCGCCCGGGGCTCCGGGCCCGGAGGCCCCGGAGGCCGCGTCCGGACCGGGGGATCCTTCAGGGGTGGAACCGCCGTCGGTGGTGCCGGTGGTGCTGGGTGCCATGTCGAGCCCCTCTTGTGCCCGTGGCTCCCGGCGCGCCCGTGGCGCTGGAGAGCGGTCGATCACGTGGTGGCCGAGGTCGGGACGGCGGTGCAAGGGTCCCTCGGCCGGTCTCTCCGGCTCCCCGGGCCGGCCGCCGCGAGGGGGGCACGGTCTCCGGTGGGTGGGGGTGGAGAAAACGGGTGGAGCGGGTGGCGGAGGTCAGGCGACCGGGATGACCGGGACGACGCCCTCACGGTGCACGGTGCCCTCGATGAGGCCGTACATCCGGTCGGCGGCGTAGTAGACCTCGTTCTCGTTCTTCAGGCCGAAGGGTTCCAGGTCGACCAGGAAGTGGTGCTTGTTGGGCAGTTCGAGGCGTACCTCGTCCACCTCGGCGCGGTTGTTGAGGACGCGGGTGCCCATCGCGTGCAGGGTCTGCTGCAGCGAGTAGGAGTAGGTCTCGGCGAACGCCTCCAGCAGGTGGCGCCGCACGTGGGTGTAGGAGCGGTTCCAGTTGGGCTGGGCCTCGTCGTCCCGGCCGGTGTAGCCGTACTTCCACCGGGCGGTGACCTGGGTGGCCAGGATGCGGTCGTAGGCCTCCCGGAGTGTGGTGTACCGGTCCTTGATGTAGCCCCAGAACTCCGAGTTGGTGGAGTTCAGCACGACCAGGTCCTTCAGGCCGGAGACGACCTGGACCGACCCGCCGTCGTAGACGATCTCGGTGGTGCGGGTCTCCTGGCCGGAGCGGACGAAGGAGTGGCCGACCTCCTCGGAGCCGATGAAGCGCGCGCTGCTGTCCGGGGTGCGGATCCGGTCCCAGGCGTACTCCTCGATCCGGATCCGGGCGCTGTGCACCGGTTCGGTGCTGTCGACGAAGTGGCGGGCCAGGGTGATGCCGAAGGCCTCGGCCGACTCGATCCCGTGCTCCTTGGCGAAGGCGTACACGGTGTTCTTGGTGGTGTCGGTGGGGAGGCAGTGGGCGTTCGACCCGGTCAGGTGGACGTCCTCGAAGTCGCCCGAGAGGGCGACCGAGACGTTCAGGTCCTTGATCTCGTGGCGGGTGGAGTCGCGGTAGACCCGGACGATGCGGTTCTCCGCCTTGCCGTACTGGTTCTGGCCGAGCACGTGGGCCATGGCGTGGCTCCCATATCAATCGAGCGGTCTAGCTTCCGCGGTAGACCGAGTATCCGAAGGGGTTGAGCAGCAACGGCACGTGGTAGTGGTGCTGCGCGGGTGCGACCGTGAAGACGATCGAGACCTCGGGGAAGAACGGCGGCTCGGCCGACGCCGGCGCGTAGTACGCGGCGGTGTCGAAGAGCAGCCGGACGACCGAGCCCGCCTCCACGGCCGGCAGGTCTTCGACCCGGCCGTCGGAGTCCGTGGCGGAGGTGCCGAGCACCTGCCAGCCACCCTCGGTGTGCTGGGCGAGCTCGACCGGGACGCCCTCGGCCG
Organism: Kitasatospora sp. NPDC058406; assembly: GCF_042722765.1. NCBI lineage: Bacteria > Bacillati > Actinomycetota > Actinomycetes > Kitasatosporales > Streptomycetaceae > Kitasatospora > Kitasatospora sp. NPDC058406. The sequence continues at coordinate 98,504 of NZ_JBHXKE010000001.1, read as the reverse complement.
GGCGGCCGAGGCTGGTGTCGAGCACGTGGGTGGAGATGCCGGTCATGGGTGGGTGACCTTACTGATGGCAGTGGTGATCCTGCGTCAGTGATACCTGATGATGCGTCAGTTATCGTCGAGCAGGCGGTTGATGCGAATGTCGTTGATCTTCCGCAGTTCCTCCCGGACGATCTCGGCCTCGGTGGCCGGGTCGTTGGGGTGGCGCTCGCGCAGGGCGGCGAGCATGGTGGCCGCGGTACGGCCGGTCGCGCAGATCAGGAACACGTGGCCGAACTTGGCCTCGTAGGCGGCGTTGGCCCGGCGCAGTTCGTCGAGCAGGGCGTCCTCGGCCCCGAGGACGCCGGCCTGCTCGCGCTCGGAGGCGGCGTCGCCCGGCCTGGGCGTGCCGATCCGGGCGTGGCCGGCCATCGCGTCGTGCAGGTCGGCGGCGGAGAGCCCGGCCACGGCCTCGGCGTTGGCGTCGAGCAGTGCCCGGCGGTCGGTCCACGGTCGGGCCGCGACGACGGCGTCGGCCCAGCCGGGGCTGGAGCAGACGTCCAGCAGGATCTCCCTCAGCTCGGCGGCGTCGGCCGCCGTCAGGGCTTCAAGGGCGTGGGGGTGGTTGGTCACGGGTGGACCTCCTGGGGAGTGGTGCCACCCGCACAAGCTAGATCGGTGGGATCAGGTCGTCAACACTTTGTTGAACGGTTGGTGGTTACGTTTCGCGACGGCCCTGGTCGCGGGGTCTCTCGTGTGTGATGCGACAAGTGCGCCCCGCCGGGGGCGGGGTCACACTGACCCTGCCGGCGGGGCGCACCCGGGCCCGCGGGCTCAGCCGGACTTCGAACCGTCCTGGCGGTTGAGGTAGTTGTACACGGTGAAGCGGCTCACGCCGAGTGCCGTGGCGACCGTCTCGACGCCGTGCCGGACGGTGAACGCGCCGCGCTCCTCCAGCAGGGCGACGACGCGCTGCTTCTCCCAGCGGTCCAGCTCGGCCAGCGGCCGGCCGTCGAACTGGCGGGCCGTCTCGGCCAGCAGGCGGTCCAGCGCGTTGCTCAGGTGGGGCAGCCGGACGGCCAGTGCCGGTGCGCCCTCCCACTCCAGGACGACGTCCTCGGGCTTCGCCTCGCCCACCGGGAGGGGCGTCGCGCCGACCGCGTCCAGCAGCGGCTTCAGCGCCGCGGCGAGCGGGTGTTCGACGTGCTCGGTCACGGCCTACCACCCTCCTCGGGCGCGTCGGCGCCTTCGTCGCCGAGCACGCTGACCTGGACCGATATCCGGGTCGCGCCGGCGTCCAGGCTCTCCCGGAGCAGCCGGGTCACGGCGGCCAGGACCTGGTCGGCCTCGCCTTCGGCGCCGGTGCCGAAGGGGCCGACCGCGACGGCCAGGCCTGCTTCGTCGACCGCCTTCCGGGCCGCCGCGGCGTGCTCCGGGAACGTGTCCAGCTCGAACGGTTCTGTCGTGAACTCCACCATCAATCGCACCCGCTCACTGTAGCGAGCGAGGGGTGGGGCGGTCAGTGGCCGGTTCGGGCCGCTCGGTGGCGACTGCGCGGTCGGGGCGGGCGGAGTCTTCAACAAAATGTTGTAGACGCCTTGACAGTTCTCCGAGGGGCCGGACATGCTTCCACCAGACAGAATCCCTCTTCCGAATCGTGGAAGTTGTGGATGACGGAAGAGAGACACGAGGTGATGGACGTGACCGCCGCTTCCCGGCACAGCTTCACGGTCAACCTGTCGATCCTGTTCGGCGAGCTCCCGCTGCTGGAGCGCCCGGCCGCGGCGGCCGCCGCCGGATTCACCGCCGCCGAGCTGTGGTGGCCGTTCGGCGAGGACCACAGCCCCGCCGAGGCGGAGCTGGACGCGCTCCGCAAGGCGTTCACCGACGCCGGCGTACGGCTCACCGGCCTCAACTTCCTCGACGACCTCGTGAAGGGGGCGCGCGGTACCGTCTCGGTGCCGTCCGAGAAGGAGCGGTTCCGGGCCAACGTCCCCGTCGCCGCCGCCCTCGCCGCCTCGCTCGGCACCCCGGCCCTCAACGCCCTCTACGGCAACCGGGTCGCCGGCGAGGACCCGGCCGGGCAGGACGCCCTCGCGCTGGAGAACCTCGTCCTCGCCGCCCGGGCCGCGCACGGGATCGGCGCGGTGCTGCTGATCGAGGCGCTGAACCGGCCGGAGTCCCCGGACTACCCGCTGGTCTCCGCCGCCGCCGCGGTCGAGGTGGTCGACAGAGTCAACGCCGCCACCGGCCTGGGCAACGCGAGGTTCCTCTGCGACCTCTACCACCTGGCCCGCAACGGCGAGGACCCGGCGGCCGTCATCGACGCGTACGCCGACCGGATCGGCCACGTGCAGATCGCGGACACCCCCGGCCGCAACGAGCCGGGCACCGGCGGGCTGGACTTCGAGGACCTCTTCGCCCGGCTCACCGCCGCCGGCTACACCGGCCCGATCGGCCTCGAGTACCGCCCGTCCACCGGCGTCAGCGCCGACAGCTTCGGGTGGCTCCCGCGCGAGCACCGCGTCGCCTAGGCCGTGCCCGGCCGCGCCGGCCGCCCACCCCACCCTCCCCGCTCCACGGACAGAAGGAACGACGCGATGAGCCGCAAGATCGCCTTCATCGGCCTCGGCATCATGGGAAGCCCGATGGCCGCCAACCTGGTCGGCGCCGGCCACCACGTCACCGGCTACAACCTCACCCGGCCGCAGATCGACGCCCTGGTCGCGGCCGGGGGCCACGGCGCCACCAGCATCGCGGACGCGGTGCGGGACGCCGAGGTCGTGATCACCATGGTCCCGGCCGACCCGCAGGTCGAGCAGGCCGTCCTCGGCGAGGGCGGCGTCCTGGAGAACGTCCGGCCCGGCACGCTCGTCATCGACATGTCGAGCATCACCCCGCAGACCTCGATCAGGGTCGAGGCCGCCGCCCGGGAGAAGGGCGTCCGTGCGCTGGACGCCCCGGTCTCCGGTGGCGAGGCGGGCGCGGTCGAGGCCGTTCTCTCGATCATGGTCGGCGGCGCCGCCGAGGACTTCGCCGAGGCCAAGCCGCTGTTCGACGTGCTCGGCACCACGGTGGTCCACGTCGGCCCGGCCGGGGCCGGCCAGACGGTCAAGGCCGCCAACCAGCTGATCGTCGCCGTCAACATCCAGGCCGTGGCCGAGGCCGTGGTCTTCCTGGAGAACGCCGGCGTCGACCTCGGGGCCGCGCTGGACGTGCTCGGCGGCGGTTTGGCGGGCTCGACCGTGCTGAACCGCAAGAAGACCAACATGCTGAACCGCGAGTTCGCCCCCGGCTTCCGCATCGACCTGCACCACAAGGACATGGGGATCGTCACCGAGGCCGCCCGCGCCGTCGGCGCCGCCCTCCCGGTCGGCGCGGTCGTCGCCCAGCTGGTCGCCTCCGCCCGTGCCAACGGCGACGGCTCCCTCGACCACTCGGCGCTGCTGCGCGGCGTCGAGCGGCTCTCCGGCCGCGAGGTGAAGTAGCCCTCCCGGCCCCTCGACTCCTCCCGGTGGCGTGTACCTGTCCGGTCGTGCCCGCGCCACCGGGAGGTCGCCACCTGCCGCTCCGGCCGCGTGCGTACCCGTGCGGCCGGGGCGGCGACCGGCCCGACCGGCGGGCGGTGCGGGGCTCATCCGCCCGCCCGCCGGTCGACCGGACGGTGACGCGCCCACCCTCCAGGGGCACTTCGGTCGTGCCGAGCGGCGCGTCGCCCGGCTCCCTCCCCCGTCGAGGGGAGTCCCTCGCCCTCCGGAAGCGGGACGAGGGGGACGGCGGGGAGGGAGCCGCCCCGGATGTGCCGGGGCCCATGCTTGACGGACCATCGCCAGACCAGAAGTGAGGCCCACGCCATGCCCCCCACCTCCCACCAGGGCCATGTGGTCGTAGCTCCCGACAAGTTCAAGGGCACCCTGGAGGCCGCCGAGGCCGCCGCCCGGATCGCCGCCGGCATCCGCCGTGCCGCCCCCGGTACCGAGGTCCGCGAACTGCCCGTCGCCGACGGCGGCGAGGGGACCCTGGCCGCCGCGCTCGCGGCCGGCTTCGCCCGCGTTCCCGCCAAGGTGGCCGGCCCGACCGGCCTGCCGGTGGACGCCGCGCTCGCCGTCCGGGGCGACACCGCCGTGGTCGAGCTGGCCCAGGCCTCCGGGCTGGCCCGGCTCCCCGGCGGCCGGACCGCCCCGCTCGCGGCCGGCTCCTACGGGGTCGGCCAGCTGATCGGCCGGGCCGTCGGGCTCGGGGCGAAGCGGATCGTGCTCGGCCTCGGCGGAAGCGCCTGCACCGACGGCGGGGCCGGGATGGTCCAGGCGCTCGGCGTCTCGCTGCTCGACGGCGAAGGCGTCGAACTCCCGCCCGGTGGAGCGGCGTTGAGGCGCCTGGAGCGGATCGACCCCGGACGGCTCGCCGGCACCCTGGCGGGCGTCGAGATCGTGGTCGCCTGCGACGTCGACAACCCGCTGCTCGGTCCGCGCGGCGCGACGGCCGTCTACGGCCCGCAGAAGGGCGCGAGCGGGGAGGACCTGCTGGTCCTGGAGGAAGCTCTGACCCGGTTCGCCGACGCGGTCGGCGCGACGGTCGGCCGCGAGGTGCGCGACGCCCCCGGCGCGGGGGCCGCGGGCGGGGTCGGCTTCGCGGCGCTCGCCCTGCTGGGCGCCACCATGCGACCCGGCTTCGAGCTCCTGCTCGACCTGCTGGGTTTCGACGCGGCCGTGCGTGGGGCACGCCTCGTCGTCACCGGCGAGGGCTGCCTGGACGCGCAGACGCTCCACGGCAAGGCCCCCGCCGGCGTCGCGGCGGCCGCCGCCCGGGCGGGGGTCCGGGTGGCCGCCGTGGCGGGACGGGTGGAACTGTCCGAACGCGAGTGGCGGGCGGCCGGCTTCGCCGCCGCGTACGCGCTCAGCGAGTTGGGCGAGCAGCCCGGTGACGGCCTGACCAGGGCGGGAGAGCTCGCCGAGGTCGCGGGGGAGCGACTGGCGGCGGAGTTCCTCCACCGGTGACCGGCGCGGACCCTCGTAGTTTCCTCCATTGACGATTTGTTGAAGGCGGCCCTAGGCTCCGGGCCATCCTTCGGCGCACCCCACCCCTCGACCAGGTTTCGGAGGTCCCCCATGCCCATCAGCGAGACCGCGGTGATCCGCTCCCGCCGGGTGGTCCTGCCGGACGGCGAGCGCCCCGCGGACGTGCTGGTCCGGGACGGGAGGATCGCGCGGATCGCCGCGCACGGCTCCCTCCCCGCCGGTGGCCACGCGCTCACCGACCTCGGTGACACCGCGCTGCTCCCCGGCCTGGTCGACACCCACGTGCACGTCAACGAACCCGGCCGCACCGAGTGGGAGGGCTTCGCCACCGCCACCCGGGCGGCCGCCGCCGGCGGTGTCACCACCGTCGTCGACATGCCGCTCAACTCGGTGCCGCCCACCACCACCCCGGCCGGGCTGGAGGTCAAACGGAAGACCGCGGAGGGTCAGGCCTGGGTCGACCTCGGCTTCTGGGGCGGGGCCGTGCCCGGAAACCTCGCTGACCTCGAACCCCTGCACCGTGCGGGCGTGTTCGGCTTCAAGTCCTTCCTGGCACCGAGCGGCGTCGAGGAGTTCCCGCACCTCGAACAGGCCGATCTGGAGGCCGCCCTCGCCGAACAGGCCCGAATCGGCGCGCTCGCCATCATCCACGCCGAGGACCCGGCCGTCCTCTCCGCCGCACCGCAGCAACCCGGCGTCCACTACCGGGACTTCCTCGCCTCCCGGCCCGCCGGTGCGGAGACCGCCGCGGTGGCCCGGCTGCTCGACACCGCCCGGCGCACCGGCGCCCGGGTGCACGTCCTGCACGTCTCCTCGGCCGCCGTGCTGCCGCTGCTCCGCCGGGCCCGCGCGGACGGTGTCGAGGTCACCGCCGAGACCTGTCCGCACTACCTGACCCTCACCGCCGAGCAGGTCCCGGACGGCGGCACCGCGTTCAAGTGCTGTCCGCCGATCCGTGACGAGGCCAATCGCGACGCCCTCTGGGAGTCCCTGGCCGCAGGGGAGTTCGCCGCGGTCGTCTCCGACCACTCGCCGTCCACCCCCGACCTCAAGCTGCTGCCCGAACGCGGCGGCAGCGGGGACTTCGCGGCCGCCTGGGGCGGCATCGCCTCGCTCCAGCTGGGCCTGCCCGCGGTCTGGACCGAGGCCCGGCGGCGCGGTCACACCCTCTCCGACGTGGTCCGCTGGATGTCCGCCGGCCCGGCCGGGCTGGCCGGTCTCACCGGGACGAAGGGCGCCGTCGCCGTCGGCCACGACGCCGACCTGGTGGCCTTCGACCCCGACGGCCGCTTCGCCGTGCACGCCGCCGACCTGCACCACCGCAACCCCGTCACCCCGTACGCGGGCCGGACGCTCACCGGCGCCGTCCGCACCACCTGGCTGCGCGGCCGGGTCGTCGACGTCGCCGGCGAGCCGTTCGGCGTCCAGCTCACCCGCCCGCGGCCCACCGGCTCCGGGCCCACCGGCCCCGTGTCCACCGGTCCCGGGCCCGCCCGGTCCACCCGTCCGACCCCCGGCCCCGAGGAGTCGCAGTGACCACCGTCCCCACCCCGAACGCCCCGTTCACCGAGCTGGTCGACCTGGCCTCCCGCCGGCTCGGCGCCGGTGTCGTCGCCACCAACGAGGACACCTTCGCCGACGCCGAGAACCTGCTGGTCGCCGAGGCCGCCGTGTTCCGCCCGCACACCTTCGGCCACAAGGGCCAGATCATGGACGGCTGGGAGTCCCGGCGGCGCCGGGGCACGGGTGCCGAACAGCCGCACCCCACCGACGAGGACCACGACTGGGCGGTCGTCCGGCTCGGCGCCGCCGGAGTGATCCGCGGCCTGGTCGTCGACACCGCGCACTTCACCGGGAACTACCCGGAGAGCGCCTCCGTCGAGGCCGCCTCGATACCCGGCCACCCCTCGCCCGCCGAGGTCGCGGCCGCCGCGTGGGTGGAGATCCTTCCGCGCACCCCGCTGCGGGGCGACACCGCCCACGCGTTCGAGGTGAGCAGCGCCACCCGGTTCACCCACGTACGGCTCAACATCTTCCCGGACGGCGGTGTCGCCCGGCTCCGCGTCCACGGCGAGGTGCTTCCCGACCCGCGCGAGCTGGACGGCCTCACCTTCGACCTGGCCGCCCAGGAGCACGGCGGTGTCGCGGAGGCCGCCTCCGACCGCTACTTCTCCTCCCCGCACAACCTGAACGCTCCCGGCCGCGCCTCCGTCATGGGTGAGGGCTGGGAGACCCGGCGTCGGCGTGACAAGGCCAACGACTGGGTGCGGATCGCCCTGGCCGGGGGCGGCGAGGTCCTGGCCGCCGAGGTGGACACCACCCACTTCGTCGCCAACGCCCCCGGCTGGGCCGACCTGGTCGGCTACGACGCCTCCGCCGGCGGTGACCCCGCCGCCGACCCGGACGGCTGGTTCGCGCTCCTGCCGCGCACCCGCCTCCAGCCCGACACCCGGCACCGCTTCCGGCTGAACCCGGCCCGCCCGGTGACCCATGTGCGGATCAACGTGTACCCCGACGGCGGCCTCGCCCGCCTCCGCCTCACCGGCCGCCCGACCGAGGCGGGCCGGGCCGGTCTCGCGCTGCGCTGGTTCGACGCCGTCCCGGTCGACGAGGCCGCCGCGGCCCTCGTCGAGGCCGGTCTCACCGCCGGGGAGGCCGCCGAACTGGCCGCGGCCCGCCCGCTGGTGGACGCCGACGCCGCCCGCACCGCCGTCGCCGCGCTCAGCCCGGCCGACGGCCCCGACGGCGAGCACTCCTCCCGCCGCCGCTCGGCCGCCTGGCGCCTGCTCGGCATCTGAACCGGCGCCGGAGCCCGTGTCCCGACCGGCGCCGCCGCAGGCCGGGGGCCGCGGCCGCGGTGGCTCCGCGCCACCCGCGGAGCCCTCCCGCCGCGGCCCGGGGCGGCGCCGCATTCCCCCAAGCGTCACACCCTTATCGACATCCGAAGGACCCGTCATGTCCAAGATCCTGACCACGGAGTCCGGCGCCCCGGTCGCCGACAACCAGAACTCGGCCTCGGCCGGCGCCTACGGTCCGCTGCTGGTCCAGGACCAGCACCTGCTGGAGAAGCTCGCCCGGTTCAACCGTGAGCGCATCCCGGAGCGCGTCGTGCACGCCCGCGGTTCCGGCGCGTACGGCTACTTCGAGGTCACGGACGAGGTCTCGCCGTACACCCGGGCCGCCTTCCTCGGCGAGGTCGGCAGGCGCACCGAGGTGTTCCTCCGCTTCTCCACGGTCGCGGGCAACCTGGGCTCGAACGACGCCGTCCGCGACCCGCGCGGCTTCGCGCTCAAGTTCTACACCGAGGAGGGCAACTACGACCTCGTCGGCAACAACACCCCGGTCTTCTTCATCAAGGACCCGCTGAAGTTCCCCGACTTCATCCACTCCCAGAAGCGCGACCCGTACACCGGTGTCCAGGAGGCCGACAACGTCTGGGACTTCTGGGCCCACTCGCCCGCGTCGACCCACCAGATCACCTGGCTCTTCGGCGACCGCGGCATCCCCGCGTCCTACCGCCACATGAACGGGTACGGCTCGCACACCTACCAGTGGGTCAACGAGCAGGGTGACGCCTACTGGGTGAAGTACCACTTCAAGACCAACCAGGGGATCCGCTCGCTGGACGCCGCCCAGGCCGCCGAGGCGGTCGGCGGCGACGCCGACAGCCACCAGCGCGACCTCCACCAGGCCATCGAGCGCGGGGTGTTCCCGTCCTGGACCCTCTACGTCCAGCTGATGCCGGTCGCCGAGGCCGCCGACTACCGGTTCAACCCCTTCGACCTGACCAAGGTCTGGCCGCACGCCGACTACCCGTTGGTCAAGGTCGGCCGCCTGGTGCTCAACCGCAATCCCGAGAACGTCTTCGCCGAGGTCGAGCAGGCCGCGTTCTCGCCGAACAACTTCGTGCCCGGCATCGGCCCGTCCCCGGACAAGATGCTCCAGGGCCGCCTGTTCGCGTACGCCGACGCCCAGCGTTACCGCCTCGGGGTGAACCACACCCGGCTGCCGGTCAACGCCCCGCGCGCGACCGAGGCCGCCAACTACGGCCGGGACGGCCTCGGCGCGCTCAACCCGGCCGGCCGTGCCCGCAACTACGAGCCCAACTCCTACGACGGGCCGGCCCAGACCGGCGCCGCGCTCGCCGCGCCGACCGGGCTGAGCGGCTGGACCGGCACCCACACCACCCCGGCCCACACCAAGGACGACGACTTCTTCCAGGCCGGTGAGCTCTACCGGCTGATGCCGGAGGCCGAGCGGGCCCGCCTGATCGACAACCTGGCCGGCTTCCTGGCCCAGGTCTCCCGCGACGACGTCGTGGAGCGGAACCTCGCCCACTTCCACGCCGCCGACCAGGAGTACGGCGCCCGCCTGGAGGCCGCCGTCACCAGGCTCCGGGCCGGCGACGAGGGCTGATCCACCGGACCACCCTCCCCGGCCGTCGGGGCCCGCACCCCGGCGCCGCCCCCCGACCGGGCCGTTCCCCCAGGCAGTGGGGGAGCGGCCCGGTGCCCGTCCGCCAGCCGGACGCCCGCCACCGCCCGCCGCAGGCGCCCTGCCGCCGATCGACGGTCAGGAACGTCCGCCGCTGCGCCACCCGGCGGGCGGGGGTACGCGGGGGCATCGGCGGGGCATATGCCCGTCAAGTGCTTCACCGCACCTGCACGAAAATCCGCAGAGGGGCGGATGGCGGTGTACAGCGGTGGATAGGCTGGACACCACCCGCCGGTCACACCTGCGGGGGGACATCGGAAGGGGACGACATGTCGACACCAGCCCCCGGTCGCCACGCCGCGCCGGCCCAGGGCCTGCCCGGTCCGTTCACCTCCCTGCAGCACGCCCTCAGACTGCTGGAGGCGGTCGACCGGCACCCCGGAGGGGCCACGCTGGTCACGCTGGCCAGGGAGACGTCCCTCGGGCTGCCGACGGTCCGTCGGCTCGCCGAGATCCTGGAGATCGAGGGCTACCTCATGTGCCAGGACGGCGGTTGGGTGCTCGGCGGCACCTTCGCGCTGCTCGGGCAGCAGAACCGGGAGCAGCTGGTGCGGGTCCGGCTGGATCGCAAACTGGAGGAGCTCCGGGACGAGTTGGGCGCGGCGGTGTACTTCAGCCGCTACCACGACGGCGAGCTGTCGGTGGAGGCGGTGTCGGCGGGCGACCACGCGCCGGCGGTGCAGGAGTGGGTGGACTTCCGGGCCACCGCGCACGCCAGCGCGATCGGCAAGTGCCTGCTCAGCCAGCTCGACCACGACGCGCGCCGGGACCACCTCGCCCGGCACCCGGTGGCCCGGCTGACCTCCCGGACGGTCACCGACGCCGACCAGCTGATGCACCGTCTGGAGCGTCAGCCGGCCACCGTTCCGGTGCTGGACATCCAGGAGTACGCGCTCGGCACGGTCTGCGCCGCGGTCCCGGTCACGGCCGGCAGCACGGTCGGCTGCCTGGCCACCTCGATGCCGGTGGACAACGTGCACCGGCTGAAGGCCGCCGCCGAGCTGCTCGCCGTCCGGGCCGCGCCGCTGATGCTGGCCATGGCCGTCTGAAGCACCGCGGAGGATCGCAGGACCCCGTCGCGCCGCGGCGGGGTCCTCGTGTTTCCCGGGGTGCCGGGCCGTCGGCCCCGGGTGTTTCGCCGGGCCCGCCGCGGTGCACATCACTTATTAGACTCGATGTCGATAAGAGGTGTCGAACCTCTTGTGGCGCGCACTACCCGCGAGTACGTTTTGCCGGGTCGAGCCGCCACGAGCCGCCACCCGCAGGTCAGGAGGGCCCCGTCATGTCCAGCCCCACCCCCGTTCCCGCCCTCGCCGCGCCGGCCGTCCGGGTGCACGAGAGCCTCGTCCTGGAGCCCCGCGACGTCCGCTTCGACTGGTCCGGACTGCCGCTGCACTGGATTCCCGACGAGCCGATGGCCACCCACGTCATCAACGTCCTGCACCTCCTCCTCCCGGAGGGCGAGCGCTGGTTCGTCAAGGTGTTCAAGGACGCCCTGCCGATGATCCGGGACGAGCAGCTGCGGGACGAGGTGCTCGGCTTCATCGGCCAGGAGGCCATCCACGCCGAGGCCCACCAGGAGGTCCTCGACCACCTGCTCGGGCAGGGCCTCGACCCCCGCCCGTACGTGCGTCAGATCTCCTGGCTGTTCCAGCGGGTCCTCGGCGACAAGCCCGGGCTGACGCCCGCCCGGCAGCGCGAGAACATCATCGAGCGGGTCGCGTTCGTCGCCGCCATCGAGCACTTCACCGCCTTCCTCGGCAACTGGGCGCTCAACTCCCCGGGCCTGGACCGGGCCGAGGCCGACCCGACCATGCTCGACCTGCTGCGCTGGCACGGCGCCGAGGAGGTCGAGCACCGCAGCGTCGCCTACGACCTGATGGTCCACCTCGACCCCGGCTACCTGCGGCGGATCCGCGGCATGGCGATCTCCGGGCCGCTCCTCGTCCACCTCTGGGTGCGCGGCGCCCGCTTCCTGCTCGCCGCCGACCCGACCCTCGACGGCCGGATCAGGCCCACCTGGCGCGAGGCCGGCCGGATCGCCAGGCGCGGACTGCTGCCCGACCCGCTCACCTCGATTCGCTCCGGCCTGCGCTACCTCCGGCCCGGGTACCACCCCACCCAGGAGGGGTCCTCCAGCCAGGCCCTCGGCTACCTCGCCACCTCCCCGGCCGCCCGCGCCGCCGCCGGCCGCTGACGGGGACGGCGGCCCCCGCCCCGGGGCCCGCCGCCGGCCCACCCGCCCCCGGCCCACCCGCCGCCCAGGACCCAAGGACCCAAGGACCCCGCCGGATGGATCTGCGCACCCCACCCCCCGACCTCTACGGCCGCCCCCGCGCCGACACCTTCTTCCGCTTCCTCACCGCCTTCGGCGACCGCTACAGCCCCGCCCTCGGCAGCCCGCTGCTCCGGCGCAACCCCCGCCGCCCGCCCGGCCGCCCCACCCCGGCGCTCCAACTGGTCGTCACCGCCCGGCGCCCGGCCGCCACCGACGTCGTCGAACTCACCCTCGCGGACCCCTCCGGCGGTCCCCTCCCGCCCTGGCAGCCCGGCGCCCACCTGCGGCTCGTGCTGCCGTCCGGCCGCGAGCGCCACTACTCCCTCTGCGGCGACCCGGCCGACCCCGCCGCCTACCGGATCGCCGTCCGGCACCTGCCCGCGGGCGGCGGCGGCTCCGCCGAGGTCCACGACACCCTCCACCCCGGCACCCGGCTCACCGCCCGCCGTCCCCGCAACGGCTTCGCCTTCTGCGCCGAACCGGCGGTCCTCCTGGTGGCCGGCGGCATCGGCATCACCCCGCTGCTCCCGATGGCCCGCGAGGCCCGGCGGCACGGCCTGGACTGGCACCTCGTCCACGTCGGCCGCAGCGCCGGTACCCTCCCGTTCTCCGAGGAGCTGCGGGCCCTCGACCCGCACCGGGTCCACCTGCGCACCGACGACGAGCACGGCGGCCCGCCCACCGGGGCCGAGCTCCTCGCCCGCGCCCCGCGCGGTGCGGCCGTCTACTGCTGCGGCCCGGCCCCGATGCTCGCCGCCGTCCAGCGGGCCCTCGACGGATCGCCCGCCGCCTCCCTGCACTTCGAACGGTTCGGCGCCGCGCCGATCACCGACGGCGAGCCGTTCACCGTCCGCCTCGGCACCGACGGACCGGCCCTCGACGTCCCGGCCGACCGCTCGGCCCTGGACGTGCTCCGGGAGGCCCGCCCCGACCTGGCGTACTCCTGCCACCAGGGCTTCTGCGGCACCTGCGAGGTCCGGCTGCTGGCCGGCACCCCCGACCACCGCGACCGCCGCCTCACCGCCGAACAGCGGGCCGCCGGCGCCCTGCTGCCCTGCGTCTCCCGGGCCGCCGCGGGCGAGACCCTGGTGCTCGACCTCGGTGCGCCCGGCCGGCCCCGGGCGCAGGACCCGTCCGACCGGCCGTAGGCCGCCGATCCCCCAGAAGGAGCCCCCGCCGTGCCGCGCACCCCCGCCTTCCCCTACACCGAGCACGACCTCGCCCGCTTCCGGGAGACCCAGCAGCTCGCCTACCACTGCGCCGAGGAGGTCGCCGCCTGGATCGAACCCGGGGTCACCGAGCGGCAGGCGACCGCCCGGCTGCGCCGCCGGCTGGTCGCGGCCGGTGTGCAGGACTTCTTCCACGTGCCGTTCGCCTGGTTCGGCGACCGGACGGCGTTCCGGCACTTCCACACGCCGCTGCAGTTCTTCGCCGGCAACCGCCGGCTGACGGAGGGCATGCCGTACGTGCTGGACTGTGCGCCCGTCGTCGACGGCTACACCGCCGACATCGGCTACGGCGGCAAGGTCGGCGAGAACCGCGTGTGGGACCGCCTCGCCGCCGACCTCCGGGTCTACCGCGAGCTGATCCTCACCGAGGTCCGCGCCCGCAGGCCGCTCGCCGACGTGTACGCGGCGGTCGACGCGCAGATCGAGGCGCACGGCTACGACAACCGCCACCGCGTCTACCCGGGCCGGGTGATCGGCCATCAGGTCACCCGGACGACCGCCCGCGGCCCGGCGGGGGTGAACGTGTTCGGCTTCGGGGTGCGTACACTCCAGACGCTCGGCCGCGAGCTGATCAGCGAGCGCCTGCACGGCCGCTCCCCGCTCTGGGCGGACGGCCGCTCCTCCCGGCACGCGCCCACCCCGGGCCTCTGGGCGGTGGAGCCGCACATCGGCTTCCGGGAGGTCGGCATCAAGTTCGAGGAGCTGCTGGTGGTCACCGAGGACGACGCGTACTGGCTCGACGACGACCTCCCGCACGTCCGCCGCTGGACCGCGGCAGGCGCCGCCGCGACCACCCCGACCACCGCGACCCCGACCACCGCGACCGCTCAGGAGGCGACCCGATGACGACCAGCCGCGACACCGGACGCGCCGGGCACCCCGCCCCCCGGGTGCCGCACCGTGCCGCCTCCCGCCGCCGGACCGTCCACTCCGGGGGCCTGCCGCTCGCCGTCTTCGAGGACGGCGACCCGGGCGCCCCCACCGTCCTGCTGGTCCACGGCTACCCGGACACCCACGTGGTCTGGGACGACGTCGCCGCCGACCTCGCCCGCGACCACCACGTCGTCCGCTACGACGTCCGGGGCGCAGGCGCCTCCGGCGTCCCGGCCGGCCGCGAGGGCTACCGCCTGGAACAGCTGGCCGACGACCTGTTCGCCGTCGCCGACGCGGTCAGCCCGGACCGCCCGGTGCACGTCGTCGCCCACGACTGGGGCTCGCTGCAGTCCTGGGAGGCCGTCACCACCCCCGGTGCCGAACGACGGCTCGCCTCCTACACCACCATGTCCGGGCCCTGCCTGGACCACATGGGGTTCTGGCTCCGCGACCGCTTCCGCCGCCCCACCCCGCGCCACCTGAGGCAACTGCTCGCCCAGGGCGCCCACTCCTGGTACATCACCGCCTTCCACCTGCCCTTCCTCGCCCCCGGCGTCTGGCGGCTCGGCCTCGCCCGCGCCTGGCCCCGGGTGCTGCGCGACCTGGAGGGCGTCAGCCCGCGCCCCGGCCACCCGCAGCCCACGCTGCGCCGGGACGCGGTGCGAGGCATCGAGCTGTACCGGGCCAACATGCGGCCCGCGCTGCGCAACCCGCGCGAACGGCCCACCGAGGTGCCGGTCCAGCTGATCACCCTCACCCGGGACCACTACGTGGGCACCTACCTCTCCGAGGGCCTGGAGCGCTGGGTGCCGCGGCTGACCCGCCGGACCCTGCACGCCACCCACTGGTCCGCACTGCTGGAGAAGGGAACCGCCTTGGCCCGGATGGTCCGTGAACACGTCGCCCGCACCGAGGCCGGCCGGGACGCCCCCGAGGACCGCGCCGCCGCTGCCGCCGGGGACGGCCGGCTCGTCGTCGTCACCGGCGGTGGCAGCGGCATCGGCCGGGCCACCGCGCTCGCCTTCGCCGAGGACGGTGCCCGGGTGGTGGTCTGCGACCTCGACCTGGACGCGGCCCGCCGCACCGCCGAACTCGCCGCCCTGATCGGGCCGCCCGCCCACGCCTACCGGGTCGACGTCAGCGACGGCGCCGCGGTCGACGCCTTCGCCCAGCAGGTCGCCGCCGAGCACGGAGTGCCGGACGTGATCGTCAACAACGCGGGCATCGGCCACTCCGGGACCTTCCTCCAGACGACCGAGAAGGAGTGGCAGCGCGTCCTCGACGTCAACCTCTGGGGCGTCATCCACGGCTGCCGGGCGTTCGGCAGTCTGATGGCCGACCGCGGCGAGGGCGGTCACATCGTCAACCTGGCGTCGGCCGCCGCCTACCTGCCGTCCAAGGCGCTCACCGCCTACGCCACCAGCAAGGCCGCCGTCTTCATGCTCTCCGACTGCCTGCGTGCCGAGCTGGCCGGCCACGGCATCGGCGTCTCCACGATCTGCCCCGGCATCGTCAACACCAACATCACCCGCACCTCCACCTTCTCCGCGACCACCGCCGACCAGCAGGCCGCCAAGCAGGCCCGTGCCGCCAGGCTCTACGCCCGCCGCGGCTTCCCGCCCGAGAAGGTCGCCACCGCCGTCCTGCACGCGGTACGGACCGGGAAGGCCGTCGTCCCCGTGACGCCCGAGGCGAAGGCCGCCCGCTTCCTCTCCCGCCTCTCCCCGGGCCTGCTCCGCCTGGCCGCCCGCCTCAACGTGACCTGATCCCGCGGCCGAGATATCGGATACGGTGAATTTCGATATCACCACAGGCTCTTCGATCCCCGGAGGTCCGCTGTGACCCGCACGGTGATAGACGTCAAGGACGAGCTGCTGGCCGAGGCCGCAGAGATCTTCGGGACGACCACCAAGGTGGCGACGGTCAATGCCGCCCTGGAGGACGCGGTCAATCGTCGGAAGCGTGAGTCCTTCCTCAACTGGCTTGCCGAAGGGGGTCTGCCTGACCTCACCGGTTCGGCGGACCACGGTGAGTGAGCGCTTTCTGATCGACAAGTCGGCATTCGCGCGGTACCCGAAGCCGGCGGTTCGAGCGGTGATCGAACCGCTCCACAACGCCGGGCTGCTCGCCGTCTGCGGTGCTGTCGAGCTGGAGATCGTGCACAGCGCCCGTTCCAAGGCGGATGCCCTGCGCATTCGGGTCGTTCCACCCGGGACGGCCGACTGACGTCGTGCCCGGCGGGGAGCGGACGCTCGTCCGCCCGCCGCCGGGGCCGCCGCGCAGGGTGTCCGTGTGCGGGCGGGGCGGCCCGTACGATCACGGACCATGGAGATGAGCACCGCCCTCTGGTCCTTCGCCTTCGTCGTGGGGCTGCTGACCCTCACGCCCGGGCTCGACACCGCGCTGGTCCTGCGCACGTCCGCGCTGGGGCACCGGCGGCAGGCGTGGGGCGTGGTGCTGGGGATCCAGACCGGGACGCTGCTCTGGGGCACCCTGACCTCGGCGGGCGTCACCGCGCTGCTCACCGCCTCCCAGCTGGCGTACGAGATCCTGCGGTGGGCGGGCGCCGCGTACCTGGTGTGGCTGGGGATCGGGATGCTCCGGAGCAAGGGCGGCGACGCCGAGCCGGAGGAGGCGCAGCCGTCCGGCGGCGGGCTGGCGCACGGCTGGCGGCGCGGCACGCTGACCAACCTGCTCAACCCCAAGGTCGGCGTCTTCTACGTGGCGGTGCTGCCGCAGTTCATCCCGGCGGGGGCGCCGCACTTCGCCGCGGGCGTGGCGCTGACCTGCGTGCACGTCGCGGAGGGGCTGCTCTGGTCGGCGGTCCTGGTGGGCTTCGCCCAGGTGCTGCGCGGCTGGCTGCGCAGGCCGGCCGCGCGCCGGGCGATGGACCGGGTGACCGGGCTGGTGGTGCTGGGCTTCGGCGTGCGGCTGGCGGTCTCGGACACGCCCTAGCGTCGCCGGTTCAGCTGCCGAGACGGCGCAGGCCCTCGCGCAGTTGGTCGGTGTCCATGCAGAGGTGCACGTCGACGGAGGCGTTGAACTCCAGCCAGAACGGCTCGCAGACGGAGGGCAGCGCGGCCTCGTCGGGTACGTCGATGACGGCGATCTGGCAGCGCCGGCCGTTGCGGGCGAAGGCGTAGACGGCCTCGGGCTTCAGACCGGCCATGATCCGGTCGAACTTCTCGGCGACGGCGCCGTCCCTGACGACCTGGTTGGCCGTCGCGGTGTCGAGCTCGATCTCCAGCAGGGCACGCATGGCGGTGCTCCTTCCGCGGGCTCGCGGTGAGTCCTCCTCTCCAGGCTCCCGCTGCCCCGGCGGCCACGCAACGTCACCCGGGCGGCGGCGCCGGATGGCCGCCCGGTGGGTCGCGGGCTGCACTGGGATCGCCACCCCGGCGCGGACAGGAGCACCTCATGGCGATCATCGTGACCTTCGACTTCCCCGAACTCTCCCAGGCGCAGTACGAGGAGGCGGTGGACCGGCTGACCGGCGGCGCGGGGCTGAACAGTCCCGCCGACTGGCCGGTGCGCGGGCTGGTGCTGCACGTGTCGGGGCCGAATCCGGACGGTCGCGGCTGGCACGTCACCGACGTCTGGGAGTCCCGGGAGGCGTTCGAGCAGTTCGGGACGGTGCTGCTGCCGATCCTCCGCGAGATCGGGATCCCGTCGGCGCCCCCGCTGATCTGCGAGGCCTACAGCGTGGTGACCTGACCGACCCGATCCGTTCCTGACCGGGCCTGACCTGTTCCCGACCCGATGCGGCCCGTCGGGTCAGGCCGCGTGCGGCTTCCGCACGCTCCCCGGCTCCGCCGCGTCCGCCGGGGCGTCCGCGAGCGCCAGGTCGTGGTGGATCGGCCCGTCCCCGGCGCTGAGCGGCAGGCAGCTGCCGCCCCTGCGGTGGGCGACGATCTCGGCGGCGACCGACACGGCGGTCTCCTCGGGGGTGCGGGCGCCGAGGTCCAGACCGATGGGGGAGCGCAGCCGGCCGATCTCGGCGTCGGTCAGGCCGCTCGCGCGCAGCCGGGCCTCCCGGTCGCGGTGGGTGCGGCGGGAGCCCATCGCGCCGACGTAGCCGACCGGCAGCCGCAACGCGCGCTCCAGCAGCGGGATGTCGAACTTGGCGTCGTGGGTGAGCACGCAGAGCACGGCGCGGCCGTCGAGCCGGTCGAGCTGGGTGTCGAGGTAGCGGTGCGGCCAGTCGACGACGACCCGGTCGGCGTCGGGGAAGCGCTGCCGGGTGGCGAAGACGGGGCGGGCGTCGCAGACGGTGACGTGGTAGCCGAGGAACTTGCCGATCCGGACGACCGCCGCCGCGAAGTCGATCGCGCCGAAGACCAGCATCCGCGGCGGGGGCACGTAGGACTCGACGAAGAAGGTCACGGTGCCCCGCTCCTGCTCGTCGCAGGGGCGTCCGTCGAGGCCGAGCACCAGCTGTCCGGTGCGGCCGGCGTCGAGCATGGCCCGGGCCTCGGTGACCAGGGCCCGTTCCAGGGCGGCCACCGTGGAGGGGGCGGGGGAGAGGGCGCCGTGGTGGGTGTCGGCGGTGACGGTGAGGGTGGCGCCGAGCAGGGCGGCGGGGCCGGCGACGGCACGGGCGAGGGCGACCGGGGTGCCCGCGGCGACGGCGGCGAGGCCGGTGTCGAGGGCCGGGTCGGCGCCGGGGACGACCGGCTGGACGAAGACGTCGATGACGCCGCCGCAGGTCAGGCCGACGGCGAAGGCGTCCTCGTCGCTGTAGCCGAACCGTTCCAGGACGGGCCGGCCGGACTCCAGGGCGGCCCGGCAGAGCTCGTAGACGGCGCCCTCGACGCAGCCGCCGGACACGCTCCCGATCGCCTCGCCGGCCTCGTCGACGGCGAGCGCGGCACCGGGGTCGCGCGGCGCGCTGCCGGAGACCCCGACCACCGTGGCCACGGCGAAGGCGCGGCCGGACGCGTGCCAGGCCTGCAGCTGCTCGGCGATGTCCTGCATGGCGGGAGCTCCTTGTCGCTTTCGAGGGTAGCCGGAGAGGGACCGGCGGGCGCGGACGGAAGGGTCACGGACGGAAGGGTCGGCCGACGGACCGGGCCGCCGACGGACCGGGCCGCCGTACGGGAGAACGATCCCGTACGGCGGCGGTACCGCTTCGGACGGGTCGGTCAGTGCACACCCAGCCAGGACTTGACCGGGGTGAGCGCGAAGTAGACGACGAAGAGGGCGGTCAGGATCCACATCAGCGCGCCGGGCTCGCGCCACTTGCCCCGGCCGGCCTTGATCACCGTGTAGGAGATGACGCCGGCCGCGACCCCGGCGGTGATGCTGTAGGTGAACGGCATCAGGACGCAGGTGAGGAAGGCGGGGATGGCCACGTCGCGGTCGGACCAGTCGATGTGCCGGGCCTGGCTCATCATCATCGAGCCGATGACGACGAGGGCGGCGGAGGCGACCTCGACCGGGACGATGCCGGCCAGCGGCGAGAAGAACAGCATCAGGGCGAAGAGCCCGCCGGTGACGGTGGAGGCGAGGCCGGTGCGGGCCCCGTCGCCGACCCCGGTGGCGGACTCGACGAAGACGGTCTGGCCGGAGGCGCCGGCCAGACCGCCGACCGCGCCGCCGGCGCCGTCGATGAACAGCGCCTTGGAGAGGCCGGGCATCCGGCCCCGCTTGTCGGCGAGGCCGGCCTCGGTGCCGACGCCGATGATGGTGGCCATCGCGTCGAAGAACCCGGCGAGGACGAGGGTGAAGACGGCGACCGAGGCACTGATCGCGCCCATGCCCGAGCCGCCGAAGGCGCCGAACAGGTCGACGTCGCCGAAGAGGCCGAAGTCGGGTGCGGAGACGGGGGATCCGGGCCAGACGGGCACGGAGTTGCGCCAGGCCCCGGCGGGTACGCCGGCCGCCTTGTTGACGATCACCGCGAGGACGGTGCCGCCGGCGATGCCGATGAGGATCGCGCCGCGCACGTTGCGGGCCATCAGGACGAAGATGGCGAGCAGGGTGACGCAGAAGACCAGGACCGGCCAGCCGGCGAGTTCGCCGGCCGGGCCGAGCGACAGCGGGGTGGGTCCGCCGGTGTGCGTGAACCCGGCCTTGAAGAGGCCGATGACGGTGACGAAGAGGCCGATGCCGATGGTGATGGCGTGCTTGAGCGGCAGGGGTATGCCGTTCATGATCTTCTCGCGCAGGCCGGAGACCACCAGCAGCACGATCAGCAGGCCGTAGATGACGCACAGGCCCATCGCCTGCGGCCAGGTCGTGTGCGGGACGACCAGCGCGGAGACGGCGCCGGAGACGGAGAGGCCGGCGGCGAGCGCGAGCGGGACGTTGCCGACCACGCCCATCAGGATCGTGGTGACGGCGGCGGCGAGCGCGGTGGCGGTGGTGAGCGCGGCGTGGTCCAGCTTGACGCCGGTGACGTCGGCGCCGCCCAGGATGAGCGGGTTGAGCAGGATGATGTAGGCCATCGCCATGAACGTGGTGACGCCACCGCGGAGTTCGTTGGCGAGGGTCGATCCCCGGGCGGAGATCTTGAAGTAGGCGTCCAGGGCGTTCCTGGGCGGGGCGGCCGCGGCCGGCGTGGGGGCGCCGTCCTCGGTGGACTCGGTGGGTCTGTCTTCAGTGGTGCCGGGCTCCGTGGGGATCCTGGTCATGTCCACTCCCAAGTGTCAAAGGGGGTTGGGGTGGGCGAGCCGACCTGACAGCCAGTCAACGAAGCTGTGGCACAGGGGGACGTTTCGACTCACTGGTGCGCGGGTGGTCCGGGCCGCCGCCGAGCCCCGGCGTGGGAGGCGGCGGTCCGTGCTGCGGTGACGCGAGGGTGCGGTGACGCGAGGGTGCGAGGGCGCAGGGGTGCGGTGGTTCGGTGACGTGCCGGTGGTGCGGCCCCGGGGCGGCGGGGAAGACGGTCGCCGCCCCGGGGAGGTCCTCGGGTCCGGTGGCTACAGCGCCCCGGGCCGTTCGGTGGTCAGGTGCTCGGGCCGGACCGGGATCCGGTGGAGCGCCAGGCCGGTGGCGTTGCGGATGGCGGCCACGATGGACGGCGTCGCCGAGACGGTCGGCGCCTCACCCACTCCGCGCAGCCCGTACGGCGCGTTGGGGTCGGGGAGTTCGAGGATCTCGACCGGGATCGGCGGGGTGTCGAGGATGGTCGGGATCAGGTAGTCGGTGAAGGAGGCGTTGCGCACCTTCCCGTCCTTCACGATGATCTCCTCCATCACGGCCAGTCCGAGCGCCTGGGTGCAGCCGCCCTGGATCTGGCCGACCACGGAGAGCGGGTTGAGGGCCTTGCCGACGTCCTGGACGGCGGTCAGCTCGACCACCTTGACCAGGCCCAGCTCGATGTCCACGTCGACCACCGCGCGGTTCGCGCAGAAGGTGTACTGGACGTGGCCGAAGCCCTGCCCGGTCTCCTTGTCGAACGGCACGGTCGGCCGGTGGTGGTGTTCCCGGGTGAGGTCGATCGCCTCGTCGCCGAGCAGGTCGACCATGGAGACCAGCGGGCCGGCCGACGCCGAGACCACCTTGCCGCCGACCAGCGTGATGTCGTTCTGGGACCAGCCGTAGCGGCCCCGGCCCTTCTCGATCAGCGCGTGCCGGACCGCCTCGGCGGCGAGTTTGACGGCGCCGCCGGTCATGTAGGTCTGCCGCGAGGCCGAGGTCGAACCGGCCGAGCCGACCTCGGTGTTGGCCGGCTGGATGGTGACCTGCTCGACGCCGAGCTCGGTGCGGGCGATCTGCGCGTGCACGGTGACGCCGCCCTGGCCGACCTCGGCCATCGCGGTGTGCACCAGGGCGACCGGCTCGCCGCCGATCACCTCCAGCCGCACCCGGGCGGTCGAGTAGTCGTCGAAGCCCTCGGAGAAGCCGACGTTCTTGATGCCGACGGAGTAGCCGACGCCGCGCACGATGCCCTCGCCGTGCGAGGTGTTGGAGAGCGCGCCGGGCAGCTGCCGGACGTCCAGGTCGTCGAGGTCGAGCGGCGGGGGCAGCGGCATGTCCTTGACCCGCCGGAGCAGTTCGGCGACCGGCGCGGGCGCGTCGATCTCCTGGCCGGTGGGCATCAGGTCGCCCTGCTGCACCGCGTTGAGCTGCCGGAGTTCGACCGGGTCCATGCCGAGTTCGGCGGCGAGCCGGTCCATCTGGGTCTCGTAGCCGAACGCGGCCTGGACGGCGCCGAAGCCGCGCATCGCCCCGCAGGACGGGTTGTTGCTGTACAGCGCGACGGCGTGCATCCGCACGTTCGGGATCACGTACGGGCCGTGTCCGAGCGAGGCCGCGTTGCCGACCACGGCGGGCGAGGCGGAGGCGTACGCGCCGCCGTCGAGCACGATCCGGGCGTCGGCGTAGACCAGCTTGCCGTCGCGGGTGGCGCCGTGCTCGTAGAACATCCTCGCCGGGTGGCGGTGGACGTGGCCGAAGAAGGACTCGTCCCGGGCGTAGACGATCTTGACCGGCTTGTCGGTGCGCTGGGCCAGCAGGCAGGCGTGGATCTGCATCGAGAGGTCCTCGCGACCGCCGAAGGCACCGCCGACGCCCGCCAGGGTGAGCCGGACCTTCTCCTCCGGCAGGCCGAGCACCGGCGCGATCTGCTGGCGGTCCACGTGCAGCCACTGGGTGGCGACGTAGAGGTCGATGCCGCCGTCCTCGGCGGGCACGGCCAGCCCGGACTCCGGGCCGAGGAAGGCCTGGTCCTGCATGCCGACCTCGTACGTGCCGGTGACGACGACGTCGGCGAGCGCCCGCACCTCGTCGGTCACGCCGCGGCCGGAGACCAGCCGCTGCTCGTGGCAGATGTTGCCGTGGGCGTGCGACTTGTACTCGTGCGGCTCGTGCACGTAGCCGTGCGTCTCCGGGTCGAGGCACTGCTCCTCGGTGACGATCGGGGTGAGCACCTCGTACTCGACCTTGATCTTCTTCATCGCGCGCCGGGCGGTCTCCGGGTGGTCGGCCGCGACCAGCGCGATCGCCTCGCCGTGGTAGCGGATCTTGTCGATCGCCAGCGCCGGCTGGTCGGCGATCTCCAGTCCGTAGTACTTGGTGCCGGGGATGTCCTCGTGGGTGAGGACCGCGTAGACGCCGGGCACGGTGAGCGCCTCGGAGACGTCCACGCTCAGGATGGTGGCCCGGGGGTGCGGCGAGCGCAGCGCCGTGCCCCAGAGCATGTCCTCGTGCCAGAGGTCCGAGGAGTACGCGAACTCGCCGCGCACCTTCAGCGTGCCGTCGGGACGCAGCGGCGAGCCGCCGATGCCGTCCTTGCTGGACTGCCGGATGTCCTGGAGGTTCTTCTGCCCCTGGATGCTGCGCGCGGCGTTCCGCGCGCTCGAACGCGTGGTCATTCCGCGACCGCCTTACCCGCGCACTTGCGGGCGGACGCCAGCCGCACCGCGTCCATGATCTTCTCGTAGCCGGTGCAGCGGCACAGGTTGCCCGACAGCGCCTCCCGGATGTCGGAGTCGGACGGCTGCGCGTCCTCCTCCAGCAGCGCGTCCGTCTGCACCAGCAGGCCGGGGGTGCAGAAGCCGCACTGGACGGCGCCGGCGTCGACGAACGCCTGCTGGACCAGGCCCAGCTCGCCGTCCTCGCCACCGAGCCCCTCGACGGTGCGCACCTCGCGGTCCTGCACCTGGCCGGCCGCGACCAGACAGGAACAGACCGGCACCCCGTCCAGGTAGACCGTGCAGGAACCGCACTCGCCCTGCTCGCAGGCGTTCTTCGAACCGGGCAGGCCGACCCGCTCGCGCAGCACGTAGAGCAGGCTCTCGCCCTCCCAGACGTCGTCGGCCTCGACCGGCCGGCCGTTGGCGGTGAAAGTGACCCTCATGCCGCGCTCCTGATCTGCTTGCGGTAGTCGTTCCAGGTCCAGGTGAGGGTGCGCCGCGCCATCACGGCGAGCGCGTGCCGCCGGTAGTCGGCGGTGCCCCGGACGTCGTCGATCGGGGAGGCGGCGCCCTTGACCAGCTCGCCGAACCGCTGGACGACCTCGGCGCCCAGCAGCTCGCCGGTCTCCCAGAGTCCGCGTTCGGCGAGCACGTCCCGCAGGTACTCCTCGGCCTCGACGGCGCGGCGCGGCGTGGGGGCGGCCGAGCCGATCCCGGTCCCGACGGTGCCGGTCCCCGGGTGCAGGGCGAAGCCGAACGCGCAGACCGCGATCACCATCGCGTTGCGGGTGCCGATCTTCGAGAACTGCTGGGGGCCGTCCGCGACCGGGATCCGCACGGCGCGGATCAGCTCGTCGGCCTCCAGGCAGTTGCGCTTCACCCCCACGTAGAAGTCGTCGATCGGGATCAGCCGGGTGCCGCGCACCGAGGCCGCCTCGACGAACACGTCGCGGCCGGCGGCCAGCAGCGCCGGGTGGGAGTCGCCGGCCGGCGAGGCCGCGCCGAGGTTCCCGCCCACGCCGCCCCGGTTGCGGATCTGCGGCGAGCCGACGGTGTGGGCGGCGAGTGCGAGACCCGGCAGCGGGCCGGACAGCTCGTCGATGATGCGGCTGTAGGGGACGGCTGCGCCGAGCCGGACGACCTCGCCGTCGTCGGTCCACTCGGTGAGCTCGGTGACGCGGTTCAGGTCGAGAATCGCGGGTGGCCGGTGCACGTCGAAGTTCATCTCGACCATGACGTCCGTGCCGCCCGAGATGGGCAGCGCGGCCGGGTACTCGGCCTTCGCCGCGAGCGCCTCGTCCCAGGTGGCGGGCCGAAGGAACTCCATGCGGGTGTCTCCTCAAGTCGTTTCCGGCCGGACGGGTGGGCACAGTGCCCGGACCGTGTGTTCGGGCCGTGCTCGCCGCGTCGTTCCCTCCGCGTCGGGCCCCGGTCACCGGAGTGTGTCCGGCGGCGTGTGGCCAGTGAACCGCTGTGACGGGGCCCACTGGCAGTCACCGATGGCATGAAGCCCCGGCTGTGGTCCCGCCCGGCATCCTGTACGTTCCTCTAAGGAGAACGACGTCGCAGCCCAGCCGTGCGCCGAGTGCCACCCACGACCGTGATCCGGCCGTGATTTCCGAGCCGCGACCCCGTGATCCGGGCACCCGTTGGGACGTAACACCGAGCACGCGTGTTCGGGCACACTGTCACCCCGGACCGGACGCCCGGTCCCGTTCCCCCACCCCCAGCCCGTTAGGAGCCCGCGGATGCGTGTCCGTGATCTGCTCGCCCCCGGCGCCCCGCGCCTGCGCCTGCTCGCGGCCGAGGACGAGCTGGACCGGCAGGTCAGCGGTGTGATGACGACCGACCTGCATGACCCGGGCCGGTACCTGCACGGCGGCGAGCTGGTCCTCACCGGCATGCTCTGGCGTACCGGACCGGCCGACTCCGAGCGGTTCGTACGGACGATCGTGGCGGGCGGGGCGGTCGCCCTGGCGGCGGGCGAGGCCGAGGTCGGGCCGGTCCCCGAGGACCTGGTGGAGGCCTGTCGGCGGCACCGGATGCCGCTGCTGGCCGTACCCGACGACATCGCCTTCGGCACCGTCACCGAGTTCGTCGGCCGCCAGGTCTCCGCGGACCGGGCCGCCGACCTGTCGGCCCTGGTCGACCGGCACCGGCTGCTGGTCTCCGCCGCGGGCGGCGGCGGCCTGGACGCCGTCCTCGACCTGCTCGGCGGTGACCTCGACCTCGACTGCTGGGTGCTCACCCCGACCGGCGCGGTGATCGCCGGCCCCGCGGACCGGCTCCCCGCGGCGGACCGCGACCAGTTGGTCCGCGCCCATCTGGCCGCGCAGCGCCAGCGCCGCCGCCCGCCGCACCGGGCCCGGCTGGCCGTCGGCCCGTACTCGTTGCTGCCGGCGCCCGTCGCCCCCGAGACGCAGGCGCCGCTCGCCGACTGGGTGCTGGTGGTGGCCGGTGACGTCACCGAATGGACCGGCAAGCGCCAGCAGCTCGCCGAGAACCTGGCCCGGCTGGTCGCCGCCGAGCGGCACCGCCGGGACGAGGGGCGCCGGCTGCGCCGCCGCCTCGCCGACGAGGTGCTGACCCTGCTCCAGCGGGACGCCGACCCGGCGGAGATCAGCCGCACCCTGTACGCGTCCTCGGCGATGGCCGCCCGCTACGAGAGCCCCGAGCCCGGGCCGCAGGCGCCGGAGGGCTCCTGGCTGGTGCTCAGCGCCGAGGGCACCGGCCTGCCGGAGGGCGCGGTGCGCGCGATCCTGGAGGAAGCTCTCAACGGCACCACCGACCGCGCGCTGGTCGCCGGGGCCGGCACCGGCGCGGTGGTGGTGATGCCCGCCCTGGAGAGCGCGGTGCCCGCCGAGACCCTGCGCGAACTGCTCGCCCCGCTGGACGCCGGGCTCGGCTCGGAGGGCCGGATCACCCTCGGCGTCTCCGCCCCGGCCTCCGAGGCGGGCGGCCTGCGCGGCGCGCTGGAGGAGGCCCGGCACGCCCGCCGGATCGCCGCCGCCCGGGTCGGCCGGGTCTGCGTGGCCGGGCCGGAGGAACTCGCCTCGCACGTGCTGCTGCTGGCCGCCGTCCCGGACGAGGTCCGCCGGGCGTTCCGCAGCCGGCTGCTGGACACGGTGATCGCCTACGACATCGAGCACCAGGCCGACCTGGTCCGCACCCTGGAGGCGTTCCTCCGGTCGGACGGCTCGTGGACGCGGTGCGCCGCGCAGCTCCACGTCCACGTCAACACGCTTCGCTACCGGATCGGCCGGATCGAGGAGTTGACGGGCCGCGACCTGTCCCGGCTGGAGGACCGGGTGGACTTCTACCTGGCCCTCGAACTGGCCTGACCGGGCCGGCCGCCGCCCGGACGGAGACGAGGCCCCCGGAGCACCGTGCTCCGGGGGCCTCGCCATGACCGCGTGTTCGTCGTGTCCGTCGTGTCCGGGTGTCCGTCGTGTCCGCCGGGCGGACCGTGACCCGTCGGGGGGCTACTGGACCGGGATGACGCCGGTCAGCCACTCGAAGACGCCCGGCACCATGTCCTTCCAGACGTCGCTGGAGTGCGGGCCGGTGGTCTCGACCGCCTGGACGGTGGTCGGCGCCTTCGCCGCCGCCGCGATGGCCTGGCCGTCCTCGAAGCCGTCGCCCTTGTTGCCGGAGACGTAGAGCGCCACCTTCGGCGGCTGGGCGGCGTGCTTGACGATGGTGACCGGGTTGTTGGCCTCGCGCAGCGCCGGGTCCTTGCCGACCAGCGAGTCCTTCTCGGTCGCCGGGTCGTTGTAGCCGGAGAGGCTGATCCCCGCCCGGTAGCGGTTGGGGTGGGCCAGCGAGAGCTTGGAGGCGCAGTGCGCGCCGGCCGAGTACCCGGCGATCGCCCAGCGGTCGGCGGACGGGTCGGCCCGGAAGTTGTCCAGGATCATCTGCGGGACGTCGCGGGTCAGCCAGGTGTCCGCGTTGACCTTGCCCGGGATGTCGGTGCACCCCGCGTCGGTGCGGTTGCCCAGCAGCAGCGTGCGCGGCGAGACCAGGATGAACGGCGCCACCTTGCCCTGCTGCATCAGCGGCTTGAGCTGCTCGGAGACCTTCAGCGTGCCGTACCAGGTGGAGGAGGAGCCCGGGTAGCCGGGGATCAGCTCGACCACCGGGAACTTCTTGTCCTTGAACGCCGGGTCGTTGTACTGCGGCGGCAGCCAGACCAGCACCTCGCCGTCGACGCCGGAGAGCTGGCCCTTGAGGTCGGTCTTCTGGACGTCGCCCGGCACCTTCGGGTCGTCGACGCCGCGGAAGGCCTGCTGGACCTTGGTGGCCGGCGGCTTGGCGTCCCCGCCGCCCGCCGGTGCGCCGGTGGCCCCGGGGGTCGGGGCCGGCCCGGTGCCGTTCGCCGCGCCCGGGTCGGCCGGCGGGACGGCGGGCACCGCCCGGACGTGCTTGCCGGTGCCGAGCAGGTCGTCCCAGCTGCCGTAGATCAGGTTGGCGTTGTTGACCATGACGAAGACCATGATCACGGCCGTGACCTGGCAGAACACGAGCATCGCGAGCCTGGACAGGACACGCACCGGCTGCGGC
Source organism: Kitasatospora sp. NPDC058406 (assembly GCF_042722765.1). Classification (NCBI taxonomy): domain Bacteria; kingdom Bacillati; phylum Actinomycetota; class Actinomycetes; order Kitasatosporales; family Streptomycetaceae; genus Kitasatospora; species Kitasatospora sp. NPDC058406. The sequence continues at coordinate 70,717 of NZ_JBHXKE010000001.1, read as the reverse complement.
CCTCGGACCTTGCCCCAGAGCAGCATCGCCACCGCGATGGAGATCGGCACGAGAATGACCGTGCAGATGAAGAATGGCGTACCTGTCAGTTGCATGAAGTTCTCGTATCCGGGTTGGAAGCCGCCCGGGCCCCACTCGCCCGGAACGCCACCTCAATGGCATCAGACGGCCTGAAACGGGGATCGGTTGCCGTCCGAATCTGTGCGAAACCTGAGAGGAACATCACGTTTACGCGCTGCTCCCTTTTCGGGCCCGCCCTAGTCTGCCACCCTGGCAGCCTCTGCCCGGACGTCGCGTCCAGCGGACTCCCAGGAATCCCCCGCAGGGCACGATACCGCCCGTACGGATCCGGTCGCCGGGCGAGGCGGTGCGAAGCCGCGTCCGCCGGGCAGCGAGACTAGGGGGATGAGCACAACCCGCACTGGTCCCCTCCGCCGGCTCCTGCCCGCCTGCGCCGTCCTGGCCCTCCTGGTCGCCGTCGCCGGCTGCAGCAGCACCGGAGGCAGACGCGCCGAGCAGGCCCGCGCCCAGGCCTCGGCCGCCGGCGGCGCCGTCACCACCCCCCGCTGGAAGGTGGCCATGGTGACCCACGCGGGCGCCGGCGACGCCTTCTGGGACACCGTGCGCAAGGGCGCCGAGCAGGCCGCCGCCAAGGACAACATCACCTTCCTGTACTCCAACGACGCGCAGACCCAGAACCAGGTCCAGCTCGTCCAGGCCGCCATCGACCAGCGGGTCGACGGCCTGCTGGTCACGCTCGCCAAGGGCGAGGCGATGGCCGACGTGCTCGGCAAGGCCAAGGCCGCCGGCATCCCGGTGATCACCATCAACTCGGGCCAGGAGTACTCCGCCCGGTTCGGCGCGCTCACCCACATCGGCCAGGACGAGTCCACCGCCGGCCAGGCCGCCGGCGCCGAGCTGGCCGCCCGCGGCCGCAAGAACGTCCTCTGCGTGATCCACGAGCAGGGCAACGTGGGGCAGGAACAGCGCTGCTCCGGTGCCCAGGCCAAGTCCGGCGGCCCGTTCCAGGTGCTCTACGTGGACGGCGTCAACATGCCGGACGCCCGCGCGGCGATCTCCGCCAAGCTCCAGTCCGACCAGGGCATCGACACCGTGCTCACCCTCTCCGGCCCGATGGCCGCCACCGGCCTGCAGGCCGTCCAGGACGCCCGCCGCCAGGTCGAGCTCGACACCTTCGACCTGGGCACCCAGGTGGTGTCCGGCCTCAAGTCCGGCTCCGTCGGCTTCGCCGTCGACCAGCAGCCCTACCTCCAGGGCTACGAGGGCGTCGACCTGCTCTGGCTCTACCGCTCCAACCTCGACATGCTCGGCGGGGGCAAGCCGGTCGCCACCGGCCCGCAGATCCTCACCCGGGAGAACGCCGACGCGCTCGCCGAGTACGTGGCGAGGGGGACGCGTTGAGCACCCCGGACGTCCTGGCCCAGGACCGCCCGGCGGCGCTGCGCAGGCTGGCCGCCCGGCCCGAACTCGGCGCGCTGATCGCCGCCGCCGCGGTCTTCCTGGTCTTCGCCGCGGTCGCCGAACCGTTCCTGCGGGTCTCCTCGCTGGGCACCGTGCTGTACGCGGCCTCCACCATCGGGATCATGGCCGTGCCGGTCTCGTTGCTGATGATCGGCGGCGAGTTCGACCTGTCCGCCGGCGTGCTGGTCACCACCGCCGCGCTCACCTCCTCGATGGTCTCCTACCAGCTCACCGCGGTGACCTGGGTGGGCGTGCTGGTCTCCCTGGGAGTGACGCTCTCCGTCGGCCTGTTCAACGGCTGGATGCTGGCCCGCACCAAGCTGCCGAGCTTCATCGTCACGCTCGGCACCTTCCTGATGCTCACCGGCGCCAACCTCGGCGTCACCAAGCTGGTCTCCGGCACCGTCTCCACCAAGCCGATCTCCGACATGGAGGGCTTCGCCTCCTGCCGCTGGCTGTTCGCCTCCGAGGTGACGGTGGGCGGCCTGACGATCAAGGCCACCGTCTGGTGGTGGCTCGGCCTGCTGCTCGTCGGCAGCTGGGTACTGCTGCGCACCCGCTTCGGCAACTGGGTGTTCGCGGTCGGCGGCGACGCGGACGCGGCCCGCGCGGTCGGCGTCCCGGTCGCCCGCACGAAGACCGTGCTCTACCTGTTCGTCGGCTTCGGTGCCTGGGTGCTCGGCCAGCACCTGCTGTTCTCCTTCGACACCGTGCAGTCCGGCGAGGGCGTCGGCAACGAGCTGATCTACATCGTCGCGGCCGTCATCGGGGGCTGCCTGATCACCGGCGGCTACGGCTCGGTGGCCGGCTCCGCGCTCGGCGCGCTGATCTTCGGCATGGCCAGTAAGGGCATCATCTACGCCCAGTGGAACCCGGACTGGTTCAAGTTCTTCCTCGGCGGGATGCTGCTGCTCGCGGCCCTGCTCAACTCCTGGGTGAAGCGCCGTGCCGAACGGGGGCCGCGATGACCGTGCCTGACACGACGACGGCGCCCGCCCCGGGCACCGAGCTGCTCGCCCTCGAAGGCGTCGGCAAGACGTACGGCACGGTCCGTGCGCTGGAGGACGTCTCGCTGACCCTGCGGTCCGGCGAGATCAGCTGCGTGCTCGGTGACAACGGCGCCGGGAAGTCCACGCTGATCAAGATCATCGCCGGGCTGCACCGGCACGACGCGGGCACCCTCACGGTGGGCGGCGAGGAGGTCCGCTTCGACTCGCCGCGCCAGGCCCTCGACCGCGGCATCGCCACCGTCTACCAGGACCTCGCCGTGGTGCCCCTGATGCCCGTCTGGCGGAACTTCTTCCTCGGCTCCGAGCAGGGCTACAAGCGCTGGGGCGGGCTGCGGCTGGACGCCGACGGCATGCGCGCCACCACCCGGAGCGCGCTCGCCGACATGGGCATCGACCTGCCCGACGTCGACCGGCCGATCGGCACCCTCTCCGGCGGCCAGCGCCAGTGCGTGGCGATCGCCCGCGCCGTGCACTTCGGCGCCAGGGTGCTCATCCTGGACGAGCCGACCGCCGCGCTCGGCGTCAAGCAGTCCGGAGTGGTGCTCAAGTACGTCACCGCCGCCCGGGACGCCGGTCTCGGCGTGGTGCTGATCACCCACAACCCGCACCACGCGTACCTGGTCGGTGACCACTTCACCCTGCTCAGGCGCGGTCGGATGGCCGGCAGCCACGCCAGGGCGGAGATCGGCCTCGAACAGCTCACCACCGAGATGGCCGGCGGCTCCGACCTCGCCGAGCTCTCCCACGAGCTGGCCCGGCCCACCGCCCCCGGCCCGGCCGCCGATCCCGCGTCCGGCGACCCGCGGTCCCCCCGCCCCGCGCCCGCCGATCCCGCGTCCACCGATCCGCGGTCCCCTCGCCCCGCGTCCGCCGATCCCGCGTCCACCGACTCAGCCGAGGAGCGCCCGCAGCCGTGACCAGCCCCCAAGGCACCACCCGGCCTCCGGTCCTGCCCACCCTGCTCGGCCTCGGCCCGCGCGCCGAACGCCGCCGCCGCTCCCTGCCCGCCGGCCTGCTGAGGCTGCCGACCATCGGCGTCGACATCGGCGGCACCAAGGTCGTCGCCGGCGTGGTCGACGGCGAGGGCAGGGTGCTGGAGAAGCTGCGCACGGACACCCCGGACAAGTCCAAGAGCCCCCGGGTGGTCGAGGACGTCATCGTCGAGCTGGTGCTCCGGCTCGCCGACCGGCACGACGTCCACGCGGTCGGCATCGGTGCGGCCGGCTGGGTGGACGCCGACCGGGCCACGGTGCTCTTCGCCCCGCACCTGAACTGGCGCAACGAGCCGCTCCAGCAGGCGCTCAGCGAACGGCTGCGGTTCCCGGTGATCGTCGAGAACGACGCCAACGCCGCCGCCTGGGCCGAGTGGCGGTTCGGCGCCGGCCGGGGCGAGGACCACATGGTGATGCTCACCCTGGGGACCGGCATCGGCGGCGCCGTCGTCCGCGACGGCTTCGTCGACCGGGGCAGGTACGGGCTGGCGGGCGAGTTCGGGCACATGCAGGTGGTGCCCGGCGGTCACCGGTGCCCGTGCGGCAACCGGGGCTGCTGGGAGCAGTACTCCTCGGGCAACGCGCTGGTCCGTGACGCCCGCGAGCTGGTGGTCGAGGAGTCCCCGGTGGTCCAGCCGCTGCTGGCGCGGGCCGGCGGCGTGATCGAGGGCATCACCGGCCCGCTGGTGACCGAGGCCGCCCGGGCCGGCGACCCGACCGCCACCGAACTGCTCTACGAGGTCGGCACCTGGCTCGGGGTCGGCATCGCCAATCTGGCCGCGGCCCTCGACCCGGGCCGCTTCGTCATCGGCGGCGGCGTCTCCGAGGCCGGTGACCTCCTCCTCGGCCCCGCGCGGGACACCTTCCGCCGCGCCCTGACCGGCCGCGGCTTCCGCCCGGAGGCGACCATCGTGCACGCCGCGCTCGGCAACGAGGCGGGCCTGGTCGGCGCTGCCGACCTCGCCCGCCAGGTCGCCCGACGCTTCCGCACCATCAAGCGGCGCCGGGTCGAACGCACCCTCCCGTAGGCCCTGCAAGGCGGCCGGGCGGAGGGCCGGAGCACAGGAAGTCGGCCCGGCCGACTTCCTGCGCAGGGAGCGCCCCGCAGGGACGCGTCAGCCGGCCGAGGAACTGCCCGGGGTGGTGGAGCCTCCGCCCGTCGTGGTGGTCCCTCCGGCCGACGTGCGCCCCGCGCCGATGCCACCAGGGGCGCGGGGCAGGACGGGCGGCGCCGGGGAGCGGCGGTGGCGGGGCCGGGTGCACGGAGGGGCCGCGCCCTTCGTGCCGGGATTCGACGGGTACGCGCGCCGGCCACCGGCCGCACGGGCGGCTGCCCGTTCGTTCCGGCGGACCGGAGCCGAAGCGTGCCCGTCCGTCTCCTCCGGGCCGGCCGCCGCGCGTCAACTACCCGTTGGTAGCGCCGTGGCCCTGTTGTCGGGGTCATGGCTCCTGTGAAACAACGGAGTTGACGCCTATTCAGGAGGATTTCGGATGAGAGCGCTGGCTCGAATCGCCCCGCCGTTGCTGCTTGCCACCGCCCTGGTGTGCTCGGTCGCCGGCCCTGCCGGGGCGGCCGGGCCGCCGTCGGCGACACCGGCCAAGGTGCCCGAGGCCGTGGGCCGGGGCGGGGCGGTGGCCAGTGTGGACGCCGACGCCACGGCCGCCGGGATCGAAGTCCTGCGCAAGGGCGGGAACGCGGTGGACGCCGCCGTGGCCGTCGCCGCGGCGCTCGGCGTCACCGAGCCGTACTCGGCCGGGATCGGCGGCGGCGGGTACTTCGTCTACTACGACCACGACACCGGCCGGGTGCACACCATCGACGGCCGGGAGACCGCCTCCCGGACCGCCGACGCGTCCCTGTTCCTGGAGGACGGCAAGCCGCTGCCGTTCGCCGACGCCGTCACCAGCGGCCTCTCCGTCGGCGTCCCCGGTTCCCCGGCCACCTGGGAGACCGCCGTCCGGCTCTGGGGCAAGCGCCCCTTCGCCGAGGCGCTCGCACCCGCCCGGCGGATCGCCGAGCAGGGCTTCACCGTCGACCAGACGTTCCAGGACCAGACCGCCCTCAACCAGGCCCGGTTCAAGGACTTCCCGGACACCGCGAAGCTCTTCCTGCCCGGCGGCGGCCTCCCGGTCGTCGGCTCGACGTTCCGCAACCCCGACCTCGCCGCCACGTACGCGCAGCTCGGCCGGGAGGGCGTCAAGGCGCTCTACCAGGGAGACCTCGCGGCCGACATCGTCCGCACCGTCCAGCACCCGCCGGTCGACCCCGCCTCCGGCCGCGTCGCCAGGCCCGGCAAGGTGGACGCCGTGGACCTGGCCGGCTACCAGGTCCGCCGGCAGCAGCCCACCCACGTCGCCTACCGGGACTACGACCTCTACTCGATCGCCCCGTCCAGCTCCGGCGGCACCACCGTCGGCGAGTCCCTCGGCATCCTGGAGGACGGCGAGGTCGGCGACTACGACGCCACGCAGTACTACCACCACTTCCTGGACTCCACGCGGATCGCCTTCGCCGACCGCAACCGCTGGGTCGGGGACCCGGCGTTCAACGACGTCCCGGTGCGGGAGCTGCTCTCCGCGCGCTACGCCGCCTCGCGCGCCTGCCTGATCAGCCCCGACCGCGCCCTCACCAGCCCGCTCCCGCCCGGCGACCCGCGTCACCCCGCCGACTGCGCGAGCGAGGGCGTGGCGCCCACCGCCGAGCCGTACGAGGGTCTGAGCACCAGCCACCTCACCGTGGCCGACCGCTGGGGCAACGTCGTCTCCTACACCCTCACCCTGGAGCAGACCGGCGGCAGCGGCATCACCGTCCCCGGCCGCGGCTTCCTGCTCAACAACGAGCTGACCGACTTCAACTTCACGCCGCTCGTCCCCGGGGTTCCCGACCCCAACCTGCCGGGCCCCGGCAAGCGCCCGCGTTCCTCGCTCTCGCCGACCATCGTGCTGCGCGACGGCGAGCCCGTGCTGGCGGTCGGATCGCCCGGCGGTGCGACCATCATCACCACCACCCTCCAGGTGCTGCTCGGTCGCCTCGACCGGGGGCTGAGCCTGGAGCAGGCGATCGCCGCACCGCGGGCCAGCCAGCGCAACACGGCCGCCACCCAGGCCGAGCCGGCCTTCCTGGCCCTGCCCGAGCGGGCCCGGCTGGAGGCGCTCGGCCACGTCTTCGCGAGCACGCCGGAGATCGGCGCCGCGACCGGCGTCGAGCGGCTGCCGGACGGCCGCTGGGTCGCGGCCGCCGAACCGGTGCGGCGCGGCGGCGGTTCGGCGGCGGTGGTCCGCCCCGCTCCCTGACCTGCCCCCCGACCCGGGCCCGACCAGAGCCCGACCAGGGCCCGGGCCCTGCGGCCGGGCCGGATTGTCGGTGCCGTTCGGTAGATTCGGGGTGGACGCCTGCCAGGGCGTCCACCCCTCGTCCGTACCGCCATCGGGAAGGCCGCCCGCCGTGACCGTCCGCATCGCCACCTGGAACATCAACTCCGTCACCGCGCGGCTGCCCAAGCTCCTCGAATGGCTGGAGAGCGCCAAGCCCGACGTGCTCTGCCTCCAGGAGCTCAAGTGCGCCGCCGACGCGTTCCCGTACGAGCCGGTCCGCGAGCTGGGCTACGAGACGGCCGCGCACGGCACCGGCCGGTGGAACGGCGTGGCGATCGTCTCCCGGATCGGCCTGGAGGACGTCGTCCGGGACCTCCCCGGCCAGCCCGGCTACCTCGCCGACGACGCGCTGCTGCCCGACGTCGAGCCGCGCGCCGTCGCCGCCACCTGCGGGCCGGTCCGGGTCTGGTCGGTCTACGTGCCCAACGGCCGCGAGGTCGACCACGCCCACTACCGGTACAAGCTGGAGTGGCTGGAGGCGCTGCGCCAGGCCTCGCTGGAGGACGCGGCCGGCAGCCGCCCGTTCGCCGTCCTCGGCGACTTCAACATCGCCCCGGCCGACGAGGACGTCTTCGACGTCGCCGCCTTCGAGGGCCTGACCCACGTCACCCCCGCCGAGCGGGCCGCGCTGGCCGCCCTCGGCGAGGCCGGCCTGCACGACGTGGTGCCCCGCCCGCTCAAGTACGACCACCCCTACACCTACTGGGACTACCGGCAGCTGGCCTTCCCGAAGAACCGCGGCATGCGGATCGACCTCACCTACGCCAACAAGCCCTTCGTCGACGCCGTCACCGACAGCTACGTCGACCGCGAGGCCCGCAAGGGCAAGGGCACGTCGGACCACGCCCCGGTCGTCGTGGACCTCGACCTCTGAGTCACGGTGGGTGACGGCCGGTCGCTCGAACGGCTCCGAGCGGTGGCCGGGCGGGGGAGAGGTGCCTACCGTCGGTGAGTAACTGGGTGTAGTTGTTCGATCACGTGGACATCCGAGTCCGCGGCTGCGCCCGAGAATCCCGGAGGTTCCGGCATGCGCCCCACGCGTACGGCCGCCGCCGCCCTGATCGGCGCAGCGGTGCTGACCGGCCTGACGGCTCCCACCGCGCTGGCCAAGGACGGCGCCGCCACGGTCAGCCCGACCCAGGCCGCACCGGGCCAGACCGTGACGGTCACGGTCTCCTGCGAGAAGTCCGACAAGCCCGAAGCCAAGACCATCACCGCCAACTCCCCGGCCTTCGAGGGCGGGCCGGCCACCCTCACGCTCGGTTCGGACGGCAAGCACACCGGCTCCGCCCGGCTGGCGGGCAAGCACAGCGGCGACAGCAAGGTCGACGGCACCTGTCCGGACGGCGGGGCCTTCGCCACCACCGTCACCGTGACCACCGTGACGGTCTCGTCCTCCGGCGCCGGGTCCACGCCCTCGGGTCTGGGCGGGTGGAGCGAGGCGGCCGGCGAGTGGGCCGGGTCGCTCGGTCAGTCCGGCGCGGGCAGCCAGCAGGTCGCCCCGCACGGCGCGGTGAAGACCGGCCTCGGCGGCTCGGTGGCGGCCGACCCGCTGGAGCTCGCGGGTGGCGCGCTGCTGATCGCCGGCGGCGTCGGTGGCTTCTGGCTGCTGCGGCGGCGGGCCGGTACCGGGTCCGCCTGAAGACGTGCCGGCCCCGGAGGGGTTCGCGCAGAGGTGGCGCCGGGCGGGGCCGCCGGCGGGCCCGCCCGGTCCGCCCGGGCGGCCGGCCCGCGGGGGGGGGGGGAGGCCGGGGGCGGGGGGCCGCCCGGGGCGG
>NZ_JBHXKE010000001.1:0-62073 GCF_042722765.1 Kitasatospora sp. NPDC058406 | reverse complement strand
CTTTTATTTATTGTGCTTTTTATTTTGTTTTTTCACCCTTGCCCCCCTGACCGGCGGGCCCGGGGGGGGTGCTCGCCCCCCGCCCGCCCCCCCCCGCCGCCCCCCCCCCCCCCACCTCCGTGTCCGCCGGGTCGTCAGGCCGGCGGGGAGGGGGTCAGACCGTCTGCGGTCGACCGGCGTGTCCGGCGTCCTCCGCGCTGTCCGCGTCCTCCGGCCCCCGGGCGTCCTCCGCCTCGGCGGCGGCCCTGAGCGCACCACTGGCCAGCAGGTACTGCGCCAGGACGTACGTCGCCATGATCCAGAACTGGTGGCCCGGCAGCTCCCGCCACTTGGCCAGCTTGGTGGCGATCAGCGTGTCGGAGAGCAGGAACAGCGCCCCGCCCAGCCCGGTCCGCAGGCCCAGCCCGGCCGAGGTGACGGCCGTCGAGGCGAGCAGCAGGCTGTACCCGGCCACCGGCACCCGCAGGTCCCCGAGGTCCGGCCAGAGCCGGCTCACCATCGTCGCCCAGGCCGCCGCGTACGCCGCCGCCACCAGCAGCGCCCGTCGCCGCTCGGTGAGCGCCCCCTGCCCGACGAACATCGTGACGTAGCAGACGTGCGCCGCGGCGAACGAACCCATGCCGGCCAGGAACGCGGTGTCGTTGCCGAGCTGGAGCAGGACGTCCCCGCCCGCGCTCAGCAGCAGCGCAGGCGTCAGCAGCCTGGGCGCCTCGCGGCCGGCCGCGGCGGCGGCGACCGCGCTGTGGGCGGCCAGCAGCGGCATCAGCGCCGGCTTGGTGGCGTGCCGGAGCACCTGAGTGTCGGCCAGGATCGCCCCCAGGTGGGCCGCCGAGGTCGTGGCGTAGCCGGTGAGCAGCCCGGTGGCCGAACGCAGGCGGCCGCCGAGAACGGCGCGGGTGGTCGTACGGATGCTCATGCGGCGGTGTCCTCCGGGGGATGGGGAGCGGGTGGCCCGTGCTGGGCACCCCGGGCGACCGGAGCGGGGTCCGGGAAGGACAGGTTACCGACGCGTAGGTTCCGGCCGGGCGGCGGTGGGGCGACGATCGCCGGGCGACGCGCGGTGGGGCGCGGTTCGGTGCCCACGGGACCCGGCAGCTGCCAGCGGGGGCCGCGCCCACCGTCTAGTCTGGTCCACGACATGGAGCAGCAGGAGGACGTGACCGGCGCCGCGCGGGCGGCCGGTGGCGCGTCGGACGGGCGTACGGGCGGAGCGGGGCGGAGCACCCTCGACGCCGTCGTCGCCGTACGCGAAGCCGTGTCCGCGGCCGTGCCCGGGTCCGCGCGCGTTGCCGTACGTGCGCCGGGGACTGACGACCCGCAGGAGGTGGACGTGGAGGTGGACGTGGCCGAGGTTGCCGGCCCCGCACCGACTCCGGTTCCGCCCTCCGCACCGACTCCCGCACCGACTACTCCCGCACCGTCTTCCGTGCCGACTCCGGGGCTCTCGCCGGATCCGGGACTGCTCCGGCTCGCCGAGTGGTTCGCGCAGGCCGACGCCGGTACCGCCGACGACCTCTGGGCGGCCTCCTTCGGGCTCTACCCGGCCCGGCACTTCGGCGCGCCGGCCGAGCCGGGCCCCGTCGGACCGGGCCCCGTCGGACCGGGTCTGCCCGGGTCCGCCCCCGCCGAACCGGCGTCCGACGTCAGCTGGTGGCACGGCCCCACCGCCCACACCCCCGTGCAGCAGCGCACCCGCGAGGCCCGCCCGGTCCGCGGCCTGCGCCGGGCCCGCCGGGACGCCGGCGCGCTGCCCGTCGTCCTCTCGGGCGCCGAGCCGGGCAGGCCGGGCAAGCACCGCAAGCCCGAACGCTCCCGGACCGCCACCGTCGGTGCTCAGGACCGTTCCGCCGCCGCCACCGCGGCCGAGCGGCGGATCGCGGCCCGGCTGCTGCTCGCCCACCCCCTGGTCACGGCCTCCGGGCCGCACGCCGACGGCTTCCCGCTGATCCGCCGTCATCGTGACTGGCTCACCGAGCGCTTCGACACCCTGCTCGGCTACCGTCTGCTCGTCGGCCCCTGGCACGCCCGCCTGCACAAGGCCGGCCTCGGCCCCGGAGCCGCCCGCCGGCTCGAACACCCGGCCACCGGTGCCCCGTTCACCCCCGGCGGGTACGCCCGCCTGGCGCTCGCGCTGGCCCTGCTGGTCGACGCGCCCGAGCAACTGCCGCTCGGCCGGCTGCGGGCCGCGATGCGCACGGTCGGCCCGGAGGCCGCGCCCGCGCCGGACGCCGCCCGCGCCGACCTCTGCATGGCGCTCGCCGTCCTGGCCGACTGGCAGGTGCTGCTCGACGTCCCCGTCGATCCGGCGGATCCGGCCGGTGACGAGACCGTCCTGACGGTCGACCGGGAGCTCGCGCGGGCCGTTCCGGCCGCCCCGCCCGCGCGCGCCGCCGACGCGGCCGACCTGATCCGCCACGCCGCCGAGGCCGAGCCCGGCACCGCCGTACGCCGCCGGCTCGCCGAGACCCCGGTCGTCCTGATCGCGGACCTGTCGGAGGAGCGGCGGGACTGGCTGCGTGACCACCGGATCTCGGGCCCCGCCGCCCTCGCCGACTTCCTCGGTCTGGAGGCGGAGCACCGCGCCGAGGGCGTCGCCCTGCTCGACCCCGCCGAGGAGCTCACCGACCTCGCCCTGCCCGGCGCCGGAACCCTGGCCCAGGCCGCGCTACTGCTGGTCGAACGCCTGGTGGAGGAGGTGCGGCCGCTCCCCGGTGAGTCCACGGACGCCGACGTGCCCGTCCCCGACGCGCTGATAGACGGCGTCCTCGGCGACATCGCCGACGAGTACGGGCTTCCGGCGGGGTGGCGCCGTGACTACCTGGCCGACCGGACGGCGCTGCGCCGTGACTCCCTCGACCTGCTCCACCGGATGGGACTGATCGTCCGCGCACCCCGCGGTACCCGCCCCCCGGGCTGGCTCCTGCGCGCGCCCGCCGCCCGCTACGCCCCCGCCCACCTCCTGCCGGAGCCCGGCACCGGCCGGCACTCGCGCCGGGACCCGGAGATCACCATCCCGGCCCCGGCCGCCCCGAAGGCGGAACAGCACGCCTGAGGCTCGGAGCCGGGCCACCTCGAGCCGCCCGTCGGAGATCCGTAACGACTGAACTCACGGGGGCCGACCCTCGCGCGAATCTGCTCGGCGAGTGTTCCGGGCAGCGTCACGGCGTACTTCTTGGTGGTGGCCGTACCGCCGACCGTGCCGTCGCGGCGTGTGGCTCCGACCACGTCATCTCCGGGTGGTGGCCGTGGCCACGGTGCCGGGCTGGACGGTCTCCACGGTGGCGCCCACACCGAGGGTGCCGAGGGTGACGGAGGCGAGGACGGCGGCGCAGGCCAGGAGTCGGCGGTGGCGCTTGGGCAGGGGGAAGCGCGGGTCCTGGAGGGTCGCCGGAGGGTTGGCGTTCATGACAGGGAGGTTTCCAGGGCGGCGTTAACGGTCGCTACGTGCGGGTGAAGTCCGGATGGGGGGCGGGCGTCGGGTTGGGCGGAATGCGCAACATCCCAGGTCACACCCCACCCGCCCGACCTCCTCGGGCGGGTCCGGCGTCACCGGTTCACTCGGGCGGGGGGCGCCGGTCGCGCCGTCCGGCGTCGGCGAGGGCGTCGCCGACGGCGACCCGTACGGCGTCCCGCAGGCCGTGGGCCGGGTGGAAGCGGGAGGGACCGGCGGCGGGGTCGGTGCGCAGCTCCTTCACCAGCGCGACGCAGAGCAGCAGCATCACCACGACGAACGGCAGGGCGACCAGGATGGTGGCGTTCTGCAGCGCGGTCAGCCCGCCGGCGAGCAGGAGGGCGGCGGCGACCCCGCCCATCAGGACGCCCCAGACCACCACCAGCCACGTGCGGGGGTGCAGCGAGCCGCGGCTGGAGAGCGAGCCGAGGACGAGGGAGGCGGAGTCGGCGCTGGTGATGAAGAAGAGCATCACCAGCAGCACCGCGATCACGCTGGTCACCGAGCCGAGCGGCAGCGACCGCAGCATCTCGAACAGGGACGCCTCCGCGCCCTGCGGGATGGTCTCGACGAGGTCGGCGGCGCCGGTGCTGTCCAGTCGGATGGCGGTGCCGCCCATCACGCAGAACCAGATCACGGTGGCCCCGCTGGGCACCAGCAGCACGCCGATCAGGAACTGGCGGATGGTGCGGCCCCGGGAGATGCGGGCGATGAAGGTGCCGACGAACGGCGCCCAGGAGAGCCACCACGCCCAGTAGAAGATGGTCCAGGAGCCGAGCCAGCTCTCGTCGGTGAAGGCGCCGGTCTGGGTGGACATGGCGACCAGGTCGGACAGGTAGCCGCCGACGGTGGACGGGATCGCGTCCAGGACGAAGACGGACGGGCCGATCACGAAGACGAAGATCATGATCAGCGAGGCCAGCACGACGTTGGCGGTGGAGAGCCACTTGACGCCCTTGTGCACGCCCGAGAAGGCGGAGACGACGAAGGCGGCGCTCAGCGAGCCGATGATGATCAGCTGGGTGCGCTCCGTGTTCTCGACGGAGGAGACGTAGCCGAGGCCGTCGGCCACCTGGAGGGCGCCGAGGCCGAGGCTGGTGGCCGAGCCGAAGACGGTGGCGAACACGGCGAGCATGTCGATGGCGCGGCCGGTCCAGCCGTCCGCGCCGCGTTGCCCGATCAGCGGGACGAAGGCGGAGGAGATCCGGTTGCCCCGGCCCTTGCGGAAGGTGGTGTAGGCGAGTGCGAGGCCGCCGACCGCGTAGATCGCCCACGGGTGCAGGGTCCAGTGGAAGAGCGAGAACTCCAGTGCCTGCTGGGCGGCGGCCGCGGACTGCGGTTCCAGGCCGGAACCCGGCTGCGGGGTGGCGAACAGCTGGAGCGGCTCGCCGACGCCGTAGAACATCAGGCCGATGCCCATGCCGGCGCTGAACATCATGGCGACCCAGGAGAGCGTGGAGAACTCGGGTTCGTCGTCGTCACGGCCGAGACGGATCCGCCCGAAGCGGCTGAGGGCGAGCAGGACGGTGAGGACGAGGAAGACGTCGGCGGCGACGACGAAGAGCCAGCCGAAGTTGTGCAGGACCCAGCCGAGGGCGCTGCTGGAGGTCCGGCCGAGGGAGTCCTCGGCGAAGATGCCCCAGGCGACCACCGCCAGGACGAGGACGGCGCTGATCCCGAACACCGCCCGGTCGACGGGGAGGGTGGCGGCGGGTTCGTCCGGCGGCTCGGGCGGCTGACTCGTCATGGGGGTACCTCTTCCGGCGTTCGCCCTGGGCGGTGACATGATCGTCAAAGGGATACATGTCGCACTATGTCCAGTTCCGGCCGGGAGGCGGGGGAGGGCACGCCGGGGAGGGCGGGGTGAGGCGGCGTCGGACGGGTGGACCGGTGGGTGTCCGGTGCGGCGGTCCGGTGGGTGTCCGGTGCGGTGGCGGGCCGTCAGGCGGCGGCGTACGCGCGGGCCGGGGGCAGGGCGGCGTCCAGGTAACCGGCGAGGGCGCCCCGGCTGCGGGTCAGCTCGCCGATGCGGGCGTCGAGCTCGGCCAGCTCGCCGCGGAGGGTGCCGAGCAGGTGGGGGCAGGCCTCCAGGGCGGGGATCGGTCCGTGGGCGCACGGGAGGATGCTCGCGATCACCCGGGTGGACAGGCCCGCCGCCAGCAGGCTGCGGACCTGTCGCACCCGGATCGCGTCCCCCTCGGCGTACTCGCGGTAGCCGGCGGCCGAACGCGCCGGCGAGAGCAGGCCCTGCTCCTCGTAGTACCGCAGCAGGCGGGTGGACACCCCGGTCAGACGGGCGAGCTCTCCGATGCGCATGTCCGGGCGAACGCCGGGCCCCGCCGGGGTGTTCCCCCGGAGCGTCCGGCCGTTCACGGATTCGGCAGGTGGGCGGGGGCCGGGGCGTCGGGGGTGACGCCGGCCGGCCACCCGGCCACCGGCCGGCGGTAGGGCTGCTCGACCGTACGGTCATCCGGTGGCCGGGTGGCCGGTGAGGAAGCCGAGCACCAGCTGTCGCAGCTCGGGCAGCTGTTCCACCATCGGCAGATGGCCGGCCGTCAGCTCGGCCAGGCGGGCGCCGGGGATGCCCTCGGCCAGGGCGCGGTGCTGCTCCGGCGCCACCAGGGTGTCCTCGGTGGTGGAGATCACCAGCGTGGGCACGGCGATGCCGGCCAGTTCGGCGCGGACGTCGGCGCGGGCGGCCAGCTCGAACTGCCGGCGGAAGCCCGCCGAAACCGGAGTGGCGGCGAGGGCGGCCCGCAGGTCGGCGAGCCGGTCGGCGGGCAGGGCCTCGACCCAGGTACGGCCGAACACCACGGTCAGGGCCTGGTCGGCCAGCAGGGCCGGCTGCCCGGCGAGGGCGACGGCCTGGTCGGCCAGCAGCCGGAACCGCTGGGATCCGCCGGCCACCCCCGCGAGCAGCAGCAGGGAGCGGACCCGTCCGGGGTGGCGGGTCGCGGCCCGTACGGCGACGGCGGCGCCGAGCGAGTAGCCGGCCAGGTCGAACCCGGTCAGGCCCTCCTCGTCGGCGACCGCCACCAGACGGTCCGCCAGTTCGTCGAGCGAGGGCTCGCCCGGCTCGTCGGGGCTGTCGCCGGAGCCCGGGTAGTCGGGGGCGACGACGGTGCGGTGGGCGGCGAGGTCGTCGAGCAGCGGACCCCAGTTGTCGCGGGCGCTGCCGCCCGCGCCGTGGGCGAGCAGCAGGCCGGGGCCGGAGCCCCGGACGATCCGGGCGAGCGGGGCGGGGGCGGGCTTCGGCGCGGTCATGGCGGTGCTCCTGTGCGGGAGGGCGGGACGGCCGGTCGGCCGCCCCGCCCCGCACGGTAGGAGTTGACATCGGTGTGAAGGTCAAGCCGCGGTCCCGTCCGCCGGGGCCGGTTCGCCCGGATCGCCTGACGCGGCGTCGGGGTCGGCCCTATGATCCGCATCGTGACCGGGACGCCCCGTGCAGTGAGGACCACCGGACGGTTCGCCGTCCGCGCCGTCACTCGTGCCGCCGCCCATGCCGCCACCCGTGCCGCCTGCGCCGTGCGCGGGGCCGCCGGTGGACCGGTCGGCGCACCCGGGTGCGCCGCTCCTTCCTGTCGCCGTCACTGTCGCTGTCACAGCTGCTGTCGAAGCTGCTTGCACTGTCGCTGTCGCTGTCGCTGAGCCCGTCCGGCCGCCCGGGGTGAACCCGGGCTCCTCGGGGTCACCCCCGGCCGCCCGACGGCCGCCGCGGCGCCGTGCCGACCACGGCCCCGGCCGCCCCTCGCGCTGACCGCAGCCCCCCGCGCCCGCAGGTCCGCGTTCCGACGGCGGACCGGCGCGCCGCCCGCAGGTCCATGGTCCGACCGTCACCACGATCCGAACGGAAGTGTGCCCATGCCCGCCGAAACCCCCTCGGAAGCCGCGTACGACCGGCTCCGCCGCCGCCAGTGGCTGGCCGGCGAGGCCCGCGCGGACGGCGTCGACCGCCGCACCCTGCTGCGGATGCTCGCCGCAGCGGGGGTGCTCGCCGCCCCGGCCGCCGGCGGGCTGCTCGCCCCGGCGGACGCGCTCGCGGCTCCGCCGTCCGCGGGCGGCGCCGAGCCCGTCGCGCCGTCGTCCGCCGGCCTCGCCGCCGCCGCTCCCACCGCCGGCCCGGTGCCCGGGATCCTCAAGCCGCTGCCCGCCGAGTGGTTCGTCCCGCGCGGCACCAACGCCGAGATGCGGTTCGACGCGCTGCGCGGGAGCGCGGACGGCGGCCCGGTCGGCCGTCACGTCCCGGTGGAGCGGTTCTTCGTCCGCAACCACACCAGCACGCCGCTGATCGACGCCGGCAGCTGGCGGCTGCGGCTCTTCGGCAGCGGCCTGCGCGGCGCACCCACCGCCGACCGGCCGGTCGAGTTCTCCCTCGACGACCTGCACGACCTCCCCGCGCACTCGATCAGCGCCCTGGTCGAGTGCGCCGGCAACGGCCGCAGCTTCTACACCGGCCAGCAGCACCAGACGGTGACCGGCACCCAGTGGACGCTCGGCGGCATCGGCTCGGCCCGCTGGCGCGGGGTCCGGCTGGCGGACGTGCTCCGCCGGGCCGGGATCAGCCGTCGTGCGGTGGACGTGCTGCCCAGCGGCCTCGACGCGGAGTTCGTGTCCGGCGGCGTCAGCCTCGGCCGGGTCCGCCGCCCGCTGCCGGTGGCGAAGGCGCTGGACGACGTACTGCTCGCCTACGAGATGAACGGCGAGCCGCTGACCCCCGACCACGGCGCGCCCGTCCGCCTGGTGGTGCCGGGCTGGATCGGGATCGCGTCGATCAAGTGGGTCGGCACGGTCGAGGTGGCCGACCACCCGCTCTACTCGCCCTGGAACACCGACTTCTACCGCCTCTTCGGCCCCGACCACCCGGCCGGCGGCAGCGCCCCGCTCACCACCCAGGTCGTCAAGAGCGCCTTCGAGCTGGCCCGCGGGGCGGTGCTGGCCGCCGGTCGCCGGCACCGGCTGTACGGCCGGTCCTGGTCGGGTGCGGCGGCGGTCCGTACGGTCGAGGTGTCCACCGACGGCGGCCTGCGGTGGCACCGGGCCGAACTGCTCGACGAGCCCCGCGCCGACAACTGGACGCGCTGGAGCATCGACTGGCGTCCGGAGCGGCCCGGCCCGTACGAGCTGCGGGCCCGGGCGACCGACCGCCGCGGCAACACCCAGCCCGAGGTGGCGGTGTTCAACCGCGAGGGCTACCTCTTCGACGCGGTGGTGGTCCACCCGGTGACGGCGGCCTGACTCCGCCCGGGGTCCGCCGCAGCCGCCCCCACCGGGCTCAGGCGCTGGACGGGACCTCGTACGGGGCCGGGTAGGGCGTCTCGTACGGGGCCAGCACCAGCCGCACCACGTCCTCCAGCCGCCGCCGGGCGTCGCCGAGCGTGGTGCGGCCGGTCACCCAGGCCGTCAGCTCGCCCTGCCAGGCGTGGCCGACGATGTGCCGCACCAGGTCGCTCGTGGCGGCCGGGACCTCGGCCATCACCGCCTGGAGCGCGGCACTGTCGGCCCGGGCCATGCCCTGCAGGGCCTCGCTGGCGAAGGGGTCGGTGGAGGCGGCGACGGCCACCCGGAGCCGGGCCAGTTCGGGCTGGCGCTGGTAGGCCCGCATCCCGCCGCGGACGAACCGCACCACCCGGTCGGTGGCGCCCAGGCCGGCGCGCGGTCCGCGGAGCTCCGCCACCAGGTCGGCCAGCAGCAGGCGGTGCCACTCGGCGATGGCGGCCGCCAGCAGGTGGTCCTTGGAGGAGAAGTAGCGGTACGCCGTCCCCAGGGCGACTCCGGACCGCTCGCAGACCTGCTTCATCTGCAGCCGCTCGACGCCGATCTCGTTCACCAGGGCGAGCGCTGCCGCGATCAGACTCTCGCGGCGTTCGAGTTGACGCGGAGACATCGCCTCCACCGGCCGTGGTGACAGGTCAACCTTGGTCACCCGCACCATGATACGGGCCGTGGCCGCTCAGGAATATGACGCCGACAGGCCGCCCGCCGTTCTCCCCCCGGTCACCGGGGCCGGCCCGCGGGCCGGCCCCGCCCCGGTGACCGCCCCGCCGTCGGCTCCGGGCCGTGGTCAGCGCGGTGCGGCCAGGCGTTCGCGGATCAGCGCCTCCTGCACGGCGGACGCGACCAGCCGTCCCTCCCGGTCGTAGAACTCGCCCAGGGACAGCCCCCGGCCGTCCGAGGAGGACGGGCTCCGCTGGGCGAACAGCAGCCACTCGTCGGCCCGGAACGGCCGGTGGAACCACATCGCGTGGTCCAGCGAGGCCATCAGCAGCCGGGGCGGCTCGGTGCGCTGGAAGAAGTTGGGCTGGAGGTGCAGCCCGGCCGTCGAGGCCAGCGTGAGGTCCGAGAGGTAGGTGAGCGCGCAGACGTGCAGCAGCGGGTCGTCGGCGGGCAGCGGGGAACCGGCGCGCAGCCAGACGAACTGCTGCGGCATGCCCGGGACGGCGGGCGGCACGCCCGGGGCGTCCGGCGGGACGAACCGCAGCTCCAGGGCGCCGAAGCCGCTGCGGGCGAGCGCCGCGCGGGCCTCCTCGTCCCAGGAGGAGAAGACGTCCGGCAACTCCTCGGGGCCCGGCATGGACGGGATCTCCCGGTGCCGGTCGGTGGCCCGCTCGGGGCGTTTGAAGGACGCGGAGAGGGTGAAGACCGCCTCGCCCTTCTGCATCGCCGTCACCCGGCGGGTGGCGTACGAGGAGCCCTGGCGCACCTGGTCGACCCGGTAGTCGATCGGGTGGGCCGGGTCCCCGGCCACCAGGAAGTAGCCGTGCAGCGAGTGCACCGCGCGGTCGGTCCCGACCGTCCGCCCGGCCGCCACCAGCGCCTGTGCGGCGACCTGGCCGCCGAACGCGCGCATCGGCGCTCCGGCGTGGCAGTGGCCGCGGAACGTGTTCTCGTCGAGCCGCTCGATCAGCAGCAGCTCGGCGAACGGGCCGACGGTGTCGGTCGCCCGTCTCTCCTGTTCGGTCAGCTCGGTCACGGGCCCATAGTGACAGAAGCCGCCCGCCGACCGTTGTGACCTGGGTAACCCTTTCGGGGGAACCTCACGGGTAGAACCTGTTCCAGTCAGGACCGCTCGGGACGGGTGGGGGAGGGCGCCGGAGCCCGACTGTCAGTGCCCTGACCTAACGTGTTCGGCATGTCGCAATCCGCACACGCGTACGCCTATCTGCGCCCGTCCGCCGTCCTCGACGGCGCGGCCGGCCGGCGCCTCGCCCTGGAGACCTCCGGCGGCGCCACCCCGCTCGGGGCGGCCACCCACCCCCGCTTCTTCGCGGGCTTCCTGGCCGAGCCCGCACCGGCCGCCGCCGCGCTGCTCGCGGTCGCCGACGTCGCCGCCGCCCGCTACTACCAGCCGCAGCTGCGCGCCTCGCTCGACCCGGTGGTCACCGCCAACGGCGACCGGCTCCGGTTCGAGTCCTTCTCCGGCTGCTGCGGCGTCTACGCCCGCCTCGACGTGCTCGCCGCCGGCCTGGACGGCGACGAGATCGGTCACGGCACCACCAACGTCGACGTCAACAACCCGCTGCGCGAGGCACTCTCCCGGATCGGTCGGGCCGAGCCGCTGCACCTCGCCGTCGGACCGGACGCCCTGGAGGTCACCACCTTCGACGGGCCGGTCGTCGAGAAGAAGGTCCCGCTGCCGGAGCGCTGGCTGCGCGGCTTCGCCGAGACGCAGGTCACCGCGGCCGGGTTCGACCTGCGGGCCGAGCTGCCCGCGGCCGAGGCGGTCCGCTTCCTGCGGTCGCTGCCGCGCGGCGGCGGCCGGGCCGGTGCCCGGACCGCCCTCTGGGTGGTCGCGGCCGGCCGGACGCTGCGCCCGACCACCCGGCCGGTGCCCGGTGCCGTCTGCCTGCCCGGCCCCGAGCGGCTGGCCGCGCTCCAGCGGGTGCTGCGGCACGCGCTGGCGCTGCGGGTGTACGGCCCGGTCGCGGGTGACGGCCCGGCGGCCTCCGCCTGGGAGGTGGTGCTGCCCGGGATGCGCCTGACGCTCACCCTCTCACCGGACGCCTCCCGGGGCTTCTCCGGCGAGGGCGGGGTGCTCGGCGCGCTGGCCACCGACACGGCCGAGCCGGACGCCGACCTGGTCGCGGCGCTGCTCGCCTGGGAGCCGCGGATCGAGGTCGCCGACCTGGCCGAGCAGTCCGGGCTCACCCCGGCCCGGGTGCGGGCGGCGCTCACCCGGCTCGGCACCGGCGGGCAGATCGGCTACGACGCCGCCGAGGCCGCCTACTTCCACCGCCAGCTGCCGTACGACGCGGGGCGGGCCGAGGACCGGAACCCGCGGCTGCGGGCCGCGCGCGCCCTGGTGGCGGCGGGGGCGGTCCGCCAGGAGAGCGGCGCGCTCGCCACCGTGACGGTGGACGACCACGTCCAGCGGGTGCGGACGGACGCGGCGGGCGTGCTCGGCTGCACCTGCCTCTGGTGGGCCAAGTACCGCGGCGGGCGCGGGCCGTGCAAGCACGTCCTGGCGGTCGGGATGGTCCGGGAGGCGGCCCTCCGGGGCGGCGCGCCGGAGAACGGCGCGGTGGAGGGCGGAGCCGCGGGGAGCGGGGCCGTGGAGAGCGGGACGGCCCTCGGCGGGGCCGGTCACGACGGGATCCTTCGGGAGGGGACGCGATGAGCGGGACGGACACGATGAGCGCGGCGCGGGCGACGGACGGGACGGGCGCCGCAGGCGTCACGGGCGGCGCGTCGGCCGCGGGCGACGCGCTGTTGACGGCGGTCCGCGAGGGGCGGGTCCCGCAGGTGCCGGGGCTGGTCGCCGCGCTCGGCCCGGCCGAGCGGCGGTCCTGCGTCCCGGTGCTCAAGGAGATGCGCAAGGAGGCCCGCAGCGACTGGTCCAAGGCGGCCAACCAGCGGATGGGCGCGCTGCTGGTCGCCGGAGCCGGCTGCCACGTCGGTGCGGCGGGCGCCGCCACCTGGATCGGCGGACGCGACTTCACCGGCCGGTCCTGGGCCCGCCACCCGGCGCTCGGCGCGGTGGTCGAGGCCCAGCCGGAGGAGTGGCAGATCGAGGTGGTCGGCCGGCTCGCCGCCAAGCGCGGATCCGGCTGGAGCTGGGACCTCTTCCCGCTGATCGAGCGGGTTGTCCGGCGGACGGGCTGCCGGGTGCCGGCCTCCGACGACTTCGTCGCCGAGTGGGTGCGCTCGGCCGCGGGCGCCGAGACCGGCCCGCGGGGCACCAACGACACGCTGCTGGAGCGGCTGCGGGCGGACACCTTCACACCGGTGCTGCTGCCGCGGGTGTTCGAGCTCGACGACGTCGCCTGGCCGTTCGACTCCCGGTACAGCACCCGGCCGGGGGACTCCTGGCCGGAGGCGGTCGCGGGGCTGGCGGGCGGCCCGCACTTCGACCGCGCCGAGCTGGTCGACCTCTGCGTGGCCCGGCTGGTCCGCGGTGGCCGGCCGGCCGACCAGAAGGCCTTCCTCGCCGTCCTGGTCGCCCTCGCGCCCACGACGGAGGAGTACGCCTCCCGGGTCCGGGACCTGGTCGCGGTGCTGGACGGACTCTCGACGGTGGCCGGCCACGCCCAGCAGGTGCTCACCGGGCTGGACGAGGCCGGACTGGTCGGACCGGAGGTGCTCGTCGAGGCCTCGTCGGTGGTGCTGTTCCGCAGCGAGAAGAAGCTGGTCCGCGCCCAGCTGGCCTGGCTGGAGCAGGCCGCCCGGCGCTCGCCCGAACGCTCCGGCCCGGTGGTGCTGGCCGCCGCCGAGGCCTTCGGCCACCCCGACACGGTGATCCAGGAGCGCGCGCTCAACGTGGTGGCCCGCCGGCTCAAGGCGGCCGGCGAGGCCGTCCTGCCCGAGCTGCGGCTCGCCGCCGAGGCCCTCAACCCCGCCCACCACGCCCGCGCCGGTGAGCTGTTCGGCGCGCCGGTGGGCAGCGGCGAGGACGACGACACCGCGTGGAGCGAACTGCTCCCGCCGGTCCCGGTGCCCGCCCCGCTCGGGGACCCGCTCGCCACCCCGGCCGAGGTGGCCGAGGAGCTGGCCGTGCTGCTGGCCTCGGGCCGGCCGGACGTCGCCGTCTTCGAACGGGTGCTGGACGGCCTGGTCCGGCACGCCCACCTGGACCGGGCGGCGCTGACTGCGGCGCTGGAGCCGGTGCTACGGGTGAACCCGTGGCGCGAGGGCAGCCGGTGGAGCGACTGCGGTCCCGGCGAGGTGCTGTACGTCGCGGCGGCCGTGGCCGGTCTGGTCGACCCCCACCGGCGCGGCTCCGTCTTCAAGGACAAGGGCCGCCACCCGCTGCGCGGCCCGCACAACACGGTGTACGGCGAGGCGATCGCCGCCCGGCTCGCCGAGGCGGCCGAGCGGGTCACCACCGACCTTCCGCCGCTGCTGCTCGCCACCCCGACCGATGCGACCGGTGCGGTCGCGGCCGAGGTGCTGGTGGAGCGCCTGGCCGTCCACGAGGCGGCCGGCGTCCCGGTCGGGAGGGCCGACCTGAGCGCCGCCCTGCTGCGGGTGGCCCCGACGACCGACGCGGTCGTCCGGGCGGCTGCCGACCGGCTGACCTCGCCCGCCGGCCGCTGGGCGGCCCGGTGGCTGCGTGAGGGCGGCCTGCCGGCGCAGCCCTCGGCGCGGGTGGTCTTCGCGCCCGGCCCGGAGGCCCGGACCGGGCAACGCTACTGGGACCGCTGGTGGGAGACGGTGAAGCGGGTGGCGGTCACCCAGACCGGCAGCGGGGGCGGACCCGTCGGCCCGGCCGGCGAGCGCCTGGAGGCGGAGTTCTGGGCGCTGCTGGACGGCACCGAGCCCACCGTCGACCGGGCCCGCAAGCAGAACGAGTGGCAGTGGGAGCCCAGCCCGCACTGGGCCGCGATGCTCCCGCACCATCGCGAGGAGCAGGCGGCCCGCTGGCTCGACTGGTTCGCCGACTCCGCGGACCGCGAGCGGCGCGGTGCGGGGCGGATGCTCGTGGTGCTCGCCGAGGGCGGCGGTCCGGCCGGGCTCTCGCTGCACCTCGCCGTGGCCTACGGCCTCGGGGCCCGGTTCCCCGACGACCGGACGGCGGCGGTGGACGCGCTGCTGGTCCTCGCCGCCCGGGGCGACCTGGACGGCGCGCTGCTCGGTCGCGAGCTGGGCGAGCTGGTCACCCTCGGCACGGTGAAGCCCAACCGGCTCGCCCATTCCCTGGTCACCGTCGCGGACACCGGCGCCTACGGAACCGTCTGGTCGGTGCTGGCCACCGTCCTGCCCGCGCTCCTCGGCGGTGAGGGGGTGCGCGGCGCGGCCGACGTGCTGGCGGTGGCGGCGGACGCCGCGCGCCGCTGCGGTGCCCGCGGCGAGGTGCCGGGGCTGGCGGAGGTGGCGGGCCGGCCGGGGTCGAGCCGACTGGTGAAGCACGCCCGGGCCCTGCGGGAGGTGCTGGCCGGCTGACGGAGCGAGGGGAGGAGGAGGGTTCAAGAACGTTCGTTCTTGACCGGGCGTTCTTTAACTCCTAGAGTCATCGCCATGGGAAGACCACGCGCCTTCGACGAGGACCGAGCTGTGGAGACGGCGGCGGAGCTGTTCGCCCTCCGGGGATACGAAGGGACTTCGGTGGACGATCTGGTCACCGGTCTCGGAGTGCACCGGGGCAGCCTCTACAAGGTGTTCGGGAGCAAACGCGGCCTCTACCTGGCCGCGCTGCGCCGCCACCTCGACCAGGAGGTGCTGCCGCTCGCGGCGGCGCTCGGGACCGCCGACGGCCTGGCCGAGCTGCTGGTGCAGGCGGCAGCCGGATTCGACGGCGGCCCGGCCGGCGGACTGCTGCTGTCGGCCGCCGTCGAACGGGCCGGGAGCGATCCCGAGGTCGGCGCACTGGTCGCCGAGGGCCTGGCCGCGCTCGACACCGCGGTCGCCCGGGCGGCCGGGCCCGCTGGGGGCGAGGGCGCCGGGCCCGGGGGCGCGGAGATGCTCGCCGCGACCGTCCTCGGCCTGCGGCTGCGTGCCCGTGCGGGCGTGGGCGGGCCGTCGGCCGCGTCGCTCCTGGCCTTCGCCGGCCGGTTCGGCGGGACAGGCGGGGCCGGCGGGGCCGAACCCACGGGTTGAGCAGGTCCTCACCCGGAACAACCAGAGCATCGTCGACCACCAGCAGAGGAACACCTCCATGGCCCATGTCAGCGTCACCGACCACACCCTCGTCGTCGAGATCGAGGGCCTCGACCGCCTCTGGGCGATCAGGAGCCGGATAGAGATCCCGATCGGCAACGTCCGGGGCGCCACCGTCGACCCCGGGATCTTCCGCGAGCCCAAGGGGATCCGGGTCGGCGGAACGCACTTCCCGGGGCTGATCACCGCCGGAACCTTCCGCTCGGGCGGCGAGTGGGTGTTCTGGGACGTCAAGAACCCGGAGAAGGCGGTGGTGATCGAGCTCGCCGACGAGCGGTACAGCCGGCTGGTCATCGAGGTCGCCGACCCGCGCGCCACCGTCGACCTCGTCGAACTCGCCAAGCGGCCCGCCTGACGGTCGGCCCGCCCGACGGTCGATCTACCCGACGGCCGGCCCGTCTGACGGTCGGTCCGGTCGGGGGTCGGTCCGGTCGGGGGTGGCCCGGTCAGTGGGCGTGCCGTGCGACGGACCGGCAGCCTCGGCGGGCCGTCGGACGGGCGGCCGTCTATGGTGATCGGGTCTCCCCGCCGCCGCATCCCGTCCGGAGCATCCGTGCTGCACCTGCGCCTGATCGTTCCCGCCGACCTGCGCGACACCGTGCTGAAGTGCCTGGACGACTGCGTGGGTGTGACCCACGTGGTGCTGCTCCCCGACGCGGCCGTCCGGCCGCCGGGGGACGTGGTGCTCTGCGACGTGGCGCGCGAGTCGGCGGACGAGGTGCTGGGCGCGCTGCGGGCGACGGGGCTTCCGGCGCGCGGCGCGATCGACGTCGAGGAGATCGAACTGACCCTCTCGGCAGCGGCCGACGAGGCGGAACGGCTCGCTCCCGGCGAGGGGGCGGACGCGCTGGTCTGGGAGGCCGTCTCCGAGATCACCCACGAGGAGTCCACGCTCACCGGCGTCTACCTGGCCTTCCTGACCGTGGCGACGATGCTGGCGGCCTGTGGCGCGGTGCTGGACAGCGCGATCCTCATCGTCGGCGCCATGGCGGTCGGGCCGGAGTTCGGCCCGCTGGCCGGGCTCTGCGTCGCGCTGGTTCAGCGCCGGTCACGGCCGGCCCTGCGCTCGCTGAACGCGCTGGTGGCGGGGTTCGCGGTGGCGATGGCGCTGACCGTGGTGTTCTCGCTGCTGATGGACGCGGCGGGGTTGTTCAGCCAGGAGAGGTTCGACGGGGCGCGACCCAACACCTCGTTCATCTGGCAGCCGGACGCGACCTCGTTCGTGGTGGCCTTCCTGGCGGGCATCGCCGGGCTGCTCTCGTTGACCTCGGCCAAGGCCGGGATGCTGGTCGGCGTGGCGATCTCGGTGACCACCGTGCCGGCCGCCGCCAACGCGGCGGTCGCGCTCGGGTACGGCGACTTCCGGCAGTTCTCGGGCTCCAGCCTCCAGTTGCTGCTGAACATGGCCGGAATCGTGGTGGCGGGGGTGCTCACGCTGCTGGTGCAGCAGGGTGCCTGGCGGCTGCTCCGCCGTCGGGCCGAGGAGCGCGCGGCCTCCGCCTCCTGAGCGCCCGGCGGGACCGTACCCGCGGTCGGCGCCCCGCGGTCCCCGTCCCGCCGGGGCCCGGCGCCCACGTCCGCGCCGGCCCCGCCCGTGGTCCTGCCGCCGGCGGGCTCAGACCGGCACGCCGTCGTCCTCCGCCGCCTTCGGCCGGCCGCCGCGCCCCGTGGTCTTCCCGCTGCCCGCCTTCCCGCCGACCGTCTTCGGGTCGGCCGCCGCGCGGGCCGCGTCGTCGGGTACCACCAGCGGCGCGCCGTCCTGCGGAAGCGCGGCCACGGCCCGCCACCAGAGCCGCAGGGTGGGCGGGTCGGCCGGTTCGAAGGGCTTGCCGGGGCGCGGCACCGCCAGCTGCGCGCCCAGCGCCCGCGCGGCGGCGACCACCCGCTCGGCGGGCTCCTCCCAGGGGTGCGGGGCGAGGTTGAAGGTGCACCAGTGGATCGGCAGCAGCACGTCGCCGCCGAGGTCGAGGTGGGCCCGGACGCCCTCCTCGGGCGTCATGTGCACCTCGGGCCAGAAGTCGCTGTACGCGCCGACCTGCATCATCGTCGCGTCGAACGGGCCGAGCCGGCGGCCGATCTCCGCGAAGCCGGGGAAGTAGCCGGTGTCCCCGCTGTGGAAGATCCGCCGGCCGCCGCCGGCCACCACCCAGGACGCCCACAGGAAGAGCGCGCTGGTGCGCGGGCCGCGGCTGCAGTAGTGCCGGGCGGGCGTGGCGGTCAGGGTGAGACCGGCCACCTCGGCCGACTCCCACCAGTCCAGTTCGACGATCCGCCCGGCGGGCACGCCCCAGTGCTCCAGGTGGGCGCCGACCCCGAGGGGGACGGCGAAGGTCGCGCCGGTGCCGATCAGCGCCCGGACGGTCCCCATGTCGAGGTGGTCGTAGTGGTCGTGGGAGATGACGACGACGTCCACCGGGCCGAGCTCGTCGAGCGGCAGCGGCACCGGGTGGAGCCGCTTGGGCCCGGTCCAGGCGAACGGCGAACAGCGCTCGCCCCAGACCGGGTCGAAGAGGACCCGACGGCCGTCCAGCTCGGCCAGCACGGTCGCGTGGCCGAGCCAGGTGAGCCGCAGGCCGGAGGCGGGCGGGGCGGCCAGGTCGACCGGGAGCAGCCGGTGCAGCGGCACGGCGGCGGCCGGGACCCGGCGGGTCCGGTCGGCGGCCAGCTGGGCGCGGGTGATCTCCAGCGGGCTGCGTTCGTACACCAGCCGGCGGGTGGGCACCGGATTGCGGAAGGCACCGTCCGAGAACTGCGGCGAACGGTGGATCCGGGACAGCCGGTCGCCGCGCGGATCGGCCCCGAAGGCGTCCGTCCGGACCCGGTGCCAGGCCGTGCGGGGCAGCCCGCTGAGGCGGCCCGGGGGAGCGGTGAGCATCGAGGTGAGGCCGGGGACACGGGTGTACCAGGGGGCGGCTGGGCGGGGCACGGCACCTCCAAGGACGGCTATGGATACCGGGCATGCCGGGGCGCGCACCGCCGGCGACGGCACCGGTGCGGTACGACAACCATCTCGTCGGAGATTACTCGTCGTCGGCCGTTCGGACCCGGCGAGCGACCCGGCACGCGCCGTTCGGCGTACCCGCCAGGGCGCGCGCCCTGGCGTCCGCCGGTCCGGCCCGCCCGGCGGGAGCCGGTGAGGTCGATGAGATCGACGAGGTGGGTGGGATCGGTGAGACGGGTGTACTGCCCGGTGACCGGCGGATTCCCCGGGGATCAGGCGTAGAAACGCGTGATCGTCTCCGCGACGCAGTGCGGCTTGCCGCTGTCCGCGCTGGTGATGGTGAACCGGACCACCGCCTGCACGCCCCCCGCCACCTCGGTGGCGGAGACCAGCTCGGCCGTCGCCCGGATCGCCGTGCCGACCGGCACCGGCGCCGGGAAGCGGACCTTCTCCGAACCGTAGTTGAGCGCCATCCGGACGCCCTCGACGCCGTAGCACTCCTTGGCCAGCACCGGGATCATCGACATGGTGAGGTAGCCGTGCGCGATGGTCGAGCCGAACCGGCTCTCCTCGGCCCGCTCCGGGTCGACGTGGATCCACTGGTGGTCGCCGGTGGCCTCGGCGAACAGGTCGATCCGTGCCTGGTCGACCGTGTGCCACTGGCTGGTGCCCAGCTCGGTGCCGACGGCGGCGGTCAGTTCGGCGAGGGAGGCGAAGGTCGTCACGGTGCGCTCCTGAGGGGCGGCGGCGAGGGCGGGATGCGAACTCCGCAGAGTATGCCTACTCGCCGGTCACCTGTCAGCGATCGCGCCGGTGCCGGTGCCCGCGGTCGTACCGGTCGCACCGTCGTACCGTCACACGGGGTCGGGCGGTCGGGGTGGCGGGGCCGTCAGGAGTGACGGGGGCGTGGCCCCCGCTCCGGGGCGGGGACCACCGCGTCAGGAACGTTGCACCGAGCGGCCGGACCGTAGCAGCCGGCGACCGCTGACCAGCTCGGGCACCAGTGACACGAAGAGCGGGTCCGAATCGCCGACCCACGGCCGCAGCCCCGAGCGGAGCGCCCGTCGGACCTGCTCCGGCTCGCGCACCAGATCGGCCCGGCCGTGCACCAGGACGCTCCAGCCGGTCCGGGTGACCGGGTCCAGCCGGTCGGCCTGGAAGGCGACGACCGTGCCGTCCAGACAGCGCGCGGTGGCACTGCCCCGGCGCACCGCCAGCAACAGGCGCCCGTCCGGGGTGACGTCGAAGGAGACCGGCAGCACGGCCGGCAGTGCGTGCTCGGTGTACACCACGCGTCCGACGGGCACGGTGCTGAGCAGCCGCAGGCACGCGGCCTCGGTCAGGGCCTCCAGCTGGTCGTCACGGTCCATGGGTCCGATCGTCCCGCTGCCGGGAGCGGGCCGATAGGGCCCATGGTCCCTGAGCGGCAGGGTCGGGAGCCCCGTCGGTGGGCGCGCGGGACGGTAGCCTGCCCGGCGGGTGGCACCGGGGCGCGCGGGGCGTGCCGCAGCGCGCGCGGGTGCCACGGACATCGGCGAGCAGTGCGTGGCCGGGCATCGACGGACGGTGGCGCGGCGGGCGGTCCCGGGACGGCCGGGGACGGGCAGGAGGGGGCGGTGCGGATGGCAAGCGGGGTCGATCTGGTGGTGATCGGGGCGGACGGCGGGCCGGACCGGGGCTTCGGCGGCTCGGCGCAGGCGGCGGAGGGCGCCCGGCTGCTGGCCGGTGTCCTGCCCGGCATGTGCTTCGACGCCGGCGCGGCCGGGAGCCGGGTCACGGTGGTGGAGCCCGGGGCGGACGCCAACACGATGCTGACCGCCGTCCGGGAGGCCGCCGCCCGCCCGGGCCGGTGGCTGCTGGTCTGCCTGGTGGGCCAGTTGGCGGCCGACCCGCGCGGGCGACGGCTCGCCCTGGTGACCGGCGGTTCCACCACGGACAACGCCTACCGGCGCGGGCTGGCCTGGGACTGGGTGGTGAGCGCGATGGTGCACGGTGACCAGGAGGAGGCGCTGCTGCTGGTCGACGCGGTGGTCGACAAGGACACCTGGACCGCGCTGGAGCGGAGCGCCGGCGAGGACGGTCTCGGTGAACTGCTCAACTACTCGCGGGTCCCGCTGTGGGGCCGGATCGGCCGCTACGCCCCGGGCCGCTACACCCCCGGCAGGCGTGGTCGGGACGCCGTCCTGCCGGGCGGCGCGGGCTCGTTCAGCCAGGCGCTCACCACGGTGCTCCAGCAGGGTGTGCCGGGCGCACCGGCCGCCGTCGGCCCGCTCGACCTGCAACCGGCCGTCGGCGCACTCCTCGACGGCGGTGGCGGTGGTGGTGGCGGTGTTGGCGCGGCGGGCGGAGGGCCGGGCAACTCCGCGGGGGGCGGGCCCGGTGGTGCCGCCGGTACGCCGGCGAACCACGGTGACGCGCCGGGTGTGCGCCTGCTCGTACCGCCGGAGGGAGGGCGTCTGTTGATGCGCAATCGGGCCGCGGTTCGGGGTGCATTGGCCGGATTGTCGCTTTCCGAAGAACTGTTGGCCCTTCTGTGGCGGGAAAGTGCCCCGACGGATCCGCCTTCCGCGTAAGGTCAGGGGGCCCTGGGTGTTGCCGTGAAGGACCGGTTTGGCGAAGAATCGATGCCCTCGGGGGCAACATCGGTGGGACGGCGGAATTCTTTGGCGGCCACGGGCCACACGCGTGGTCGGCTGCGACGAGGTGGGGCGATGCGGCAGCGCGGAAATGTGTTGCGCCCTGGGGCGGTTGGGGTCGGCGGACTGGTACTGGCGTTGCTGCTGAGCGCCTGCGGGAGCAGCGGTGACGGTGGTTCCGTGGAGCGTCTGGGGACCAGTGCGCCCACGGTCGCGGCGGTGACTCCGGTAACCCCTTCGGGTGGTTCGCCGAACGTCGGTAACGCGCCGACGGACGGACCCGAAGGAGCGGCCGCCCGGGACGCCCTGAGCGCCTATCAGGACTGGTGGCAAGCCCAGGTGGAGGCCTACGGGCGGACGGATTCGGACGGATCGCGACTGGAGACCTTCTCCTCCGGGAAGGCACTCACCGACGCCCTGGTCAATCTCAAACAACTTCACGACGCCAAACTGGTGATGACCGGCGGACCGCGGAATTCGCCGGTGGTGAAGAACCTCGATCTGGCCGCCGATCCGCACACCGCCGTGATCGAGGACTGCCTCGACGTGTCGGGCTGGCACCAGGCCGACGCCACCACGCGCGCGGTGAAGGACCCGCCGAACCGGCTCACCCGGTACCCGGCGACCGTTTCCCTACGACAGTTCGAAACGCGTTGGCTGATCCACGAGTTCAAGCGGGAGGTGCAACGAACATGCTGAAACCGGTACGGCGATTGGTGCTCGGTACGCCCTTGTTCACCGCATTGCTGTTATCCCCCGGAACCGTCGCGGCGGCGGAGCCGACCCCCACCGGGGGCGCCACCCGCTGCGAGGTGAACGTGATCTGCTCGGGAACCGAGGACCCGGGCACCAAGCCGACCCCCGGGGGCGGCGGGGGGACGGGGGGCACCGGGGGGAGTTCGAGCGGCCCTCAGGTGTGCTCCTGGAACGGGATGCCCCTCGCGTGCAGCGATCCCGAGCTGGGCTGGTTCAGCGCCTCGCGCGGCTGTTACTTCCGGGTGATCAGCCCACCGCCTCCCGCGGGCGATCCGCGCTGGCAGGGGCACGATCCCTCGGAGGGCTCGGTCTACAACGTGACCTGCCTCGACAGTGCGGGCTCGCAGACCGGCGCCCCGGCGGAGTTCGCCGCCCAGGCGCCCGCCGGGCCGCCGCCGGACAACCCGGCCCAGCTGGCCCGTCAGGCCAGGGACCGGATCGCTTTCCCCAAGCCGAAGCCCGTCACCGCCCCCAAGGGCGACTCCGTGGTGGGCGCGCCGGTCTGGCTCTGGCTGGAGGGCTCGCAGCCCCCGGCCCCGGTATCGGTCTCCGGCAACACCCTCACCGTGACGGTCACCCCGCGCCTGGACTGGGTGGAGTGGAAGTTCGGGGACGGGACGAAGGAGCGGTGCGAGGGGAAGGCCGCGGCCGGCACCCCGTACGACCCCAAGTACGGCGCCAACGCCTCGCCCACCTGCGGCCACGTCTTCAAGTCCGGTTCGGGCCGCACGACGGACGGCCTGTTCCACGGGACCGTCACGGCCCACTGGGTCGGTGTGGTCACGGTGACCGGGGGGACCCAGCAGGTCGACCCGATCGAGCTGCCGCTGACCGAGGCCGTCCAGTTCCGGGTGGCCGAGGTGCAGGTCCTCAACTAGCCGGTCCGCAAAAGCCGGTTCTCAACTACCCGGACCTCAACTACCCGGACCTCGACCGGCCGGCCGGACCTCGACCGGCCGGACCGGCACACCGCACAGCAACCCGACGAACGACGCGAGAAAGGCCGAAGCCCGGTGGAGAACCGTACCTTTGCCACGCCGGGGTCCGGCACGTCCGCCACGGCGACCGCGACCGCCGGGTCCGCCTCCGTGGCCGTGCCGGAGCAGGGACGCGGCGCGCCGCACGCCCCCGGGCGGACGCTAGGGGCGCGGCGCCGTCGGCCCGCCGTACTGGCGATGGCGGTGGCCCTGATAGCCGCCGGCGGGCTGGGTGGCGCCGTCCTCTACAACAGCACCGGCCAGCGGGTCGCGGTGCTGGCGCTCGCCCGTGACGTGCAGTGGGGGCAGACGCTGACCGCCGCCGACCTCGTGGTGGTGCGGATCGCCGGCGATCCGGCGCTCACCCCGCTGGCCGCCGCCGACCGGGACAAGGCGGTCGGCATGCGGGCCACCACCGACCTCCACCGCGGCGGGCTGCTCACCAAACGGGACCTGGCCCAGACGCTCGTCCTCGGCCCGGGGCAGCTCCTGGTCGGTGTCTCGGTCAAGCGCACCCAACTGCCGGCCACCAGGCTCCAGCCCGGCATGCCGGTCCTCGTGGTGAACACCGCGGACGGCAACCGGATCGAGTCGCTCTCCGCCACCGTGTACACGGTCGGCCGGGTGGAGGGCGACGGCAGCCAGGTCTTCGACGTGGTGTCCGCCGAGGCGGAGGCCAACCGCCTGGCGGCGTGGGTCGCGAGCGGACGCATCCAGATCGTGGTGGCACCGCGCCCCGCCCCGGGGGCGGCGCCCTCCGCGGCGGGTTCCGCGGCCCCGGGGACCGGAGCGACACCGTCGGGGGCGGCGCCGTCGGGAGCCGCGCCCTCGGGAGCCACGCCGTCCGCGGCCCGGGTCGGGACGCCCGCACCGACGGGCGCGGCGTCCTCGGGGGCCGCGAGCGGTGCGCCGTCCGGGGCGGGTGGGGCCTGAGATGGCGGTCATCGCGGTGGTCGGCGGCCCCGGGGCACCCGGCGCCACCACGACGGCGCTGGCGCTGCTGCTGGCCTGGCCGCTGCGGCCCGGCCGCCGCGTCCTGCTCGTCGAGTGCGATCCGGACGGCGGCGCGGTGCTGGCCGGCGCCCTGGAGGGCCGTGTCGAGGCGGTGTACGGGCTGCGCAACCTCGCCGTCGCCGACCGGCGCGGGCTGCTCGCCCAGGCGCTCTGGGAACAGCTGATCGACCTCTCGCCGGAGGGCAACGCCGAGCGCCTCCTGCTGCCGGGTCTCACCGACCCCACCCAGGCACCCGGGCTCGCCTACACGTGGGAGCCGCTGATGGAGGTGCTGCACGGGCTGGAACCGCAGGGCTACGACGTCCTCCTCGACCTCGGCCGCTCCGGCGCGACCGGCACCAGTGCGGTGCTGGCCCGCCGGGCCGACGTGGTGGCGGCCACCGTGCGCACCACCCTGCGCGGGCTGAGCGCGTCGCGGCCCCGGCTGGCCGCGCTCGCCGAGGACCTCGGCACGGCCGGCACCGGGGCGGACGCGCTGGGCCTGCTGCTGGTCGCGGAGGGGCCGTACTCGGGGGCGGAGGTGTCCCGCGAGTTCGGGCTGCCGGTGCTCGGGGTGCTGCCGCACGCGCAGCGCACCGCCCGGGTGCTCTCGGACGGAGGCGACGTCACCGACCGGCGGTTCGTCCGCTCGGAGCTGATGCGGACGGCGCGTTCGGCGGCGGACGAGCTCCAGCTGACGGTGCGCCGGCGGCGGCAGCGGCTGGCGCCCACCTCCCAGCCGGCCCCACCCGCACAGCTCGCCCCGGGAACGGGGCCCGCCCCGGACCGGGGGCCGGCGGCTGCCGGTCCGTCGGGGACGGCCGGACCGGCGCCGGAGCCGGCCGACGGGCCCGGCTACGCGTACCCGCCGCCGCAGGCACCGCAGCCCGCCCAGCCGTACGGGCCCGTGCCGCCGGTGATCACCACCGGGCCGGTGGCCCCGCTCGCGGGGCTGGCGCCGCAGCCGGCCGCTCCCGCGTCCTTCCCGGGGCACGGCGGCACACCCGGGGAGCAGGCGCACCAGACCCAGCAGTACGGCGGTCGGCACTCCGCCCCGCAGTACCCCCAGAACCCCGGCCGGCCCGACGCCGGCCAGCCGCACGGAACGCAGCCGTTCGGAACGCAGCCGCAGGCGACGCAGCCGTACGGGACCCCGCACGACGGGACCCGGAACGGCGCGACGCAGCAGCACGCGACGCAGCCGTACGAGGCCCCGCAGTTCCAGTCCCAGCAGTCCGGCGCCCCGACGTACGGGCCGCCGTCGTCCGGCGCCGCGCAGTACGGCGCCCGGACCGCAGCCCCGCAGCACGCCGCCCCGCCCGCCCCCGGCGCGCCGGAGCAGCCGACCGGGCCCGCGCACCAGCCGTACGGCACCGCACCCAGCGACCCCCTCGCCCAGACGGAGGTGCTCCGTGCGCGGTAGCCCCCTGCACCAGCAGCCGGCCACCGACCCCGCCGCGCTGCCCTGGTCGACACCCCTCCCCGGCCCCGTCATGCCCAACCCGGTCACGCCGGGCCCGGTGACCGCAGGCCCGGTCGGGCCCGGCCCGGCCGCCCCGGCGGGTGCCCCGCCCGTGCCGCCGGGAGCCCAGCAGGGCGGCGCCGCGACGGCCACCGCCGTCCCCTCCCAGCTGCCCTCGCTCGACCGGCGCGGCGCCGGCACCCGCCCGGCCGTCGACCCGCAGGTGGCGCGCGAGCTCAAGCGCCAGGTGGCCGCCGAGCTGCACCAGCAGATCCTCCGGCTGACCGCGGGCTCGGGAACCGAACCCGACCGCGCGACCCGCCGCCAGCGCGGTCGCGCGCTGATCGAGGAGGCCGTCGCCCGCTGGTCCGACGCCTACGCGCAGACCCACGGCATCCCGCCCACCCGCGACCAGGACCGTGCGCTCGCCGAGGCCGTCTTCGACCTGCTCTTCCGGGCCGGCCGGCTCCAGCCCTACCTCGACGACCCGGAGATCGAGAACATCCTGATCAACGGCTGCGACGACGTCTGGATCTCGCGGGTCCACCAGCCGCTGCGCCAGGTCCCGCCGGTGGCCGACAGCGACGCCGAACTCGTGGAACTGCTCCAGGACCTGGCCCGCCAGCACGGCGGCGGCGAACGCTCCCTCTCCACCGCCAGCCCGACCCTCGCGCTGCGCCTGGAGGGCGGCATGCGCCTCCAGGCGCTCACCGAGGTCACCCCGCGCCCCTACGTGGCGATCCGTCGGCACCGGGTGGCCTCCGCGACGCTGCCCGAGATGGTCCGGCTCGGCACCCTGGACACCACCCTGGCCTCCTTCCTGGCCTCCGCCATCCGGGCCCGGAAGAACGTGATGATCACCGGGACCCAGGGCGTCGGCAAGACCAGCCTGCTGCGCGCGATGGCCGCGGAGATCCCGCCCGACGAGCGGATCGGCACCCTGGAGTCGGAGTTCGAACTCTGGCTGCACACCCTCGGCCACCTGCGCCAGGTCGTGCCGATGGAGGCCCGGGAGGGCAACGGCGAACGCGTCGAGGGCCGTTCGGCCGGCGAGCTGACCATCGGCGACCTGATCCCGGCCGCGCTGCGGATGACCCTCTCGCGGATCATCGTCGGCGAGGTCCGCTCCGGCGAGGTCGTCCCGATGCTGCGGGTGATGACCAACGGCGAGGGCGGCTCGATGTGCACCCTGCACGCCCGCGGCCCGCACATGGTGGTCGACCGCATCGCCGAACTCTGCCTGGAGTACGGCTCGCACATGACCGACGCGCTCGCCTACCGGCTCACCGCCAACGCGGTCGACCTCATCGTGCACGTGGCGATGGTCGACGAGACGCCGGTCGGCGGACGCCGGCACCGGTTCGTCTCGCACGTCCTGGAGGTGACCGGTCTCGGCGAGAGCGGCCGGCCCGCGCTGAACACCGTGTTCGGCCCGCGCCCCGAGCTCGGCGAGCCGCGCGCCGTCCCGCACACCCCGCCGCAGTGCCTGGACGACCTGCGCCGGGCAGGCTTCGACGCGTCGCTGCTCGGCTCCCGGTACGGCAGTTGGGCCGCACCGCTCCAGCTCCGGATCGGCGGTGGCGCCCGATGATGCCGCTCTTCGTGCTCTGCGGCCTGCTCGTCATGGGCGGCCTGGTCGCCCTGGTGGCCTGGGCCCGCGGCAGCGACCCGGCGGCCGAACCGGACGGGGACCGCGAGACCTCCAACCCGCTCGGCGGCCGGCTGCACGTCTTCTGGTACGGCGCGCCCGGCACCGCCTCGGGGCGGATCGTCCGGCTGCGCCGGATCCAGCTGCCGCTCGCGCTGGCCGGCGCGCCGCTCGGCTGGCTGTTCACCGGCATCCCGCTGACCGCGCTGCTCGTCCCGCTGGCGGTCTTCGGCCTGCCCTGGCTGTTCGACACCACCCGTTCGGACACCGACCGGATCGAGCGGCTGGAGGCGCTCTCCGAGTGGACCCAGCGGATCGCCGACGTGCTGCTGCTCGGTGTCGGCCTCAACCAGGCCATCGTCACCAGCCGCCGCACCGCGCCCGCCGCGATCGAGGGGGAGGTCGGTGAGCTGGCCGCCCGGCTGCAGGCCCGCTGGCGGCCCGAGGAGGCGCTGCGCGCCTTCGCCGACAGCATGGCCGACGCCACCGCCGACAAGGTGCTCGCCGCGTTGCTGCTGCGCTCCGGGGACAGCGGGCCCGGGCTGGCCCGGGCGCTCTCCGACATGGCCGAATCGGTGCGCGAGGAGGTCCGCCAGCGCCGCACCATCGAGGCCGACCGGGCCAAGCACCGCACCACCATCCGCTGGCTGGTCGGCATCATCGTGCTGGTCGTCACCATCGGTTCGTTCAACACCGAGTACACCCGCCCGTACAGCACGGTGCTCGGCCAGAGCGTCCTCGCCGTGGTGGCCGCGCTGTTCGTGGCGGTGATCGCCTGGATGCGGGCGCTGGCCTCGCATCCACCGGTCCCGCGCCTGCTGGAGCTGGACAGGCGCAGCCGGACCGGCCGGGCCGCGCGGCGTGCTGACGCACCCGAGGGCGGTGCGGGCGGCCGGGCCGCCGAAGGGCCCGGTGGCCCGGGTGGCGCCGCGACCGGCGGTGCTGCGACCGGCGGTGCCGACGCGGGCGCCCGGCTGTTCGGGGAGGCACGATGATCTCCCCGTGGTCCGTGCTGGCCGGCGCCGCGGCGGCCGGCGGCATCGCCCTGCTGATCGCCGAACTCCGCCCTGCCCCGCCCGACCTGGGCCAGGCGCTGGACCGGCTGCACCGCACCCCCGCCGACCGGACCCCCGACCCGGAGGAACGGCCGCGCTGGTTCGACCGGATCGGCGAGCGCTCGATCAGCCTGCGCGGGGTGCGCATCCCCGAACGCGACCTGGCGCTGATCGGCCGTACCCCGGCCCGGTTCATGGCGCACAAGCTGATGTTCGCCCTGATCGGCCTCGTCCTGCCGCCCTACCTGGTGGTGGCGGCGATGCTGCTCGACATGAGCCTGCCGTTCGTGCTCCCGCTGCTGGTGGGCCCGCTGCTGGCCGGGCTGTTCTGGTTCCTCCCGGACGCCATCGTGCGCGGCGAGGCGAAGGAGGCCCGCGTCGAGTACCTCCACGGCGTCGCCGCCTACCTGGAGCTGGTGGCGATGGAACGGGCCGCCGACCTCGGTCCGGCGGAGGCGCTGCGGCGGGCCGCCGCGGTCGGCCGGGGCGCGGTGTTCCGGCGGATCAGGGACGCACTGGACCGCGCGGCCACCGACCGGCTGCCGCCCTGGGCCGGACTGGACGCGCTGGCGGTCGAGTTGGGGCTGACGCCGCTGCAGGACGTGGCCGACATCATGCGGATCTCCGGCACCGACGGCGCGGCCGTCTACGACACACTGCGGGCCCGGGCCAAGGGCCTGCGGGGCGAACTGCTCGCCGAGGACCTCGCCCGGGCCAACTCCGACAGCGAGCGGATGGTCGCTCCGGGGGCCGCGCTGACCCTGCTGATGACCGTGCTGATCATCTATCCCGCGTTGCACAAGATGCTCAACTGAGGTACCCCTCGCGGAGGTCAGCAACCTCCGTCACCACGACGCACCCTGGGAGAAACTGATGAACACCCACCTCAAGTACCTGGTGGCCCGATTGGCGGGGCCGACCCTCCTGCCGGTCCGGTTCGCCCTGTTGCTGTTCCACTTCCGGATGGGCCGCGCGAAGGCGGCCCGTGCGCGTGGTGACCGGGGCGCCATCAGCATCGAACTGGCGCTCGCCGTCATCGCGCTGGTGTTCGTCGCGGGCCTCGTCGCGACCGCGCTCTACAGCCTGAACAAGAAGGTCGTCGACAAGGTCAACGAGGACCCGAACCTGCCCGGGAGCGGCGCCACCCCGTGATGAGAGGTCGTCGTCTCCGCCGTTCCGACCGAGGGTCGTTGAGCCTGGGCCTGGCCATCGTCTTCCCGGTCGTGCTGATCCTGATCCTGTCCGTCGCGCAGACGGGCCTGTGGTGGTACTACCGCCAACTCGCCCTCACCGCTGCCCGCGAGGGCGTCGACGCGGGCCGCGTCCAGGGCAATCGGAGCGACGAGCTGAAGAACGAGGCGGCGCGGAAGCAGGCCGAGGCGTTCCTCGGCCGCCAGGGCAGCGAGGACCACGCGATCAGCACCGACGGCAGCACGCCGGTGCTGATCCGGGTCACGGTGGAGGTGACGGCGCCCGTGGTCATCCCCTTCGTCACGCGGCCGACCGTGACCCAGCGCGCCGAGGCGCCGCGCGAGCGGTTCGTCCCGCCGCAGGTGGTGGGACCGTGAGCGGACGGTTCCGGTGGCGGACCGGGAAGTCGGCGGACCGGCCGCCCGGGTGGGCGGTCGGACGGGCGCGCGGGTTCGCCGCGGCCCGGTCCGCCCGGTCGCCTTTCGGCCGGGACGGCGGCGGTTTCGCGGTCGAGGCCGCGATCGTCGCGCCCGCCGTGGTGGGACTGATCCTGGTCACCGTCGCGGCCGGCCGGGTGCAGACCGCCGCCGGCACGGTGGAGGCCGCGGCCCGCTCGGCCGCCCGGACCGCCTCGCTGGCGCGTGGCGTCGACGCGATGGACGCGGCGGCGAAGAAGTCCGCCGTGGAGGCGATGGAGCAGCAGGGCGTGCACTGCGCGAGCAGCAGGGTCACCGTGGCGCACGGGGAACTGGTCAGTCACGGGACCACCATGGCGACGGTCACGGTGTCGGTTCGGTGCGAGGTCGGACTGTCCGACCTGCTCGGCGGGCCGAATCTGAACGGGCCGGTGTCGAAGACGCTCACCGGCAGCTTCGTCTCGGTCGTGGACCGCTACCGGGGCGGGTGAACGGGCGTGCGCCGGAGCGAACGGGGCGGGCCGGAGGCTTCCCCGGACAGGGATGTGTCGGGCCGTTGGGCGGGCGGTGGCGAGGTCGTGACGACGAGGTACCCGGACGGGGATTGGGGACGCCCCGGGCGGGGGAAACGCAAGCGGAGAGCGCCCGGGGGAGGGTGGACGGGCATGTCGGGAGGGGGCGCCATGGCGCGCGGACGCGGGGCACCTCGATTCCGTGCCCGTTCGGACCGGGGCACGCTCTCGATCTTCGTCGCGATCTGCTCGGCGTTCGTCGCCGTGGTCATCGCCCTCATCATCGACGCCGGCGGCAAGCTGCGCGTCGCGGAGAACACCGACGCCTACGCCCAGGAAGCCGCCCGGGTGGCAGGCCAACAGCTCGACGAGGCCGCGCTGTTGCGCGGCGAGGGGTACCGGGTGAAGCGGGAGTACGCCGAGGAGGCCGCCAACAGCTACCTCGCGCTGTACGGTCTGGCCGCGAAGTTCGTGGAGTTCTCGCCCGACGGGGCGGCCGTCACCATCACGGTGGAGACCGAGTACCGGCCCGTCCTGCTGACCCAACTCGCCAACAGGAAGATCACGGGCAAGGGAAGCGCAGCCCTCGTCCACGGAGTCAAGGAAGCGGAGACCGACTGATGGCCGCGCCACGCGCCAAGGACCAGACCCGTGCCGGGCGTCCGGCCCGGGGTGTGCCCGCCACTCCCGCGTCCGGCCGGCGGCCGTCGTCGCGGCCGTCGCACCGCGGCGGCAGCGGCGGCCGCCGGGGCCGGGGCGGCGCCGTGCTCGCCGCGATCGCGGCCCTGATCACCCTGCTGGGACTGCTGCTCGGGGTCCCGGCGCTGCTGCTCTACGGCACCCGCGCGGTCGCCGACATGGGCCCGCTCGCACCGGACGGCCTCGGCGCGCTGCTGACCAGCCCCGACGACGGGCAGCTGTTCCTCTGGCTGCTGGTCGTGGTCGGCTGGGTCGGCTGGGCCTGTTTCGCGCTCTCCGTCCTGCTGGAGATCCCGGCCCAGCTCCGCGGCCGGGTGGCCCGGCGGATCCCGGCGTTCGGCTGGAGCCAGCGCGCCGCCGCCGGCCTGGTCGGTGCGGTGATCGCGCTGGTGCCGGTGGCCGGTTCGGCGTTCGCCGCCACCCCCGAGCGCCCCCAGGTGGCGACCGCGGCCGTCCAGGCGGGCGCCGCGGCGCAGCGGGCCGCGCTGCCCGCCGCGCAGGCCGCACCCTCCCTCGCCCCCGCCGCCGACCAGCAGTCCACCTACACGGTGCGGGACAGCAGGCCGGCCGACAGCCTCTGGTCCATCGCGGAGCGCCAGCTCGGTTCGGGCGAGCGCTGGACGGAGATCGCCAAGCTCAACGACGGCCGGGTGATGGACGATTCGGGCAACCGCTTCGACGCGGACCGGCCGATCCACCCCGGCTGGGCACTGGTGATGCCGGGCGACGCCAAGCCGGACGAGGCCGGGACCCCGGCGCCGGCTCCGGCTCCGGCGCCCGCGACCGGCACGACGCAGGCGGGTACGCCCGCGAGCGGCGCCCAGGGCACCGGCACCGTCACGGTGAAGCCCGGGGACAGCCTGTCGGTCATCGCCGAGCGCGAGCTGGGCGACGCCGAGGCCTGGCCGAAGCTGTTCGACGCGAACAAGGGCGTCCAGGCGCCGGACGGGGAGCGACTCACCGACCCGGACGTGGTGGTGCCCGGGATGGTGCTCAGCCTGCCCGGCGCGGCGACGCCCGCCCCGGCCCCCGCCCCGGCCCCGGCGCCCGAGCCCGCCCCCGCCCCGGCACCCGCGCCGGCGGCGGAACCGGCCCCGGCCCCGGTCCCTCCGCCGCCCGCACCGGGCACCCAGGTGCCGGCACCGGCACCCGCCACCCAGGCGCCCGCCCAGACCCCCGCTCCCGCGCAGGCCCCGGCGCCCGCCCAGACCCCCGCTCCCGCACAGGCCCCGGCGCCCGGACAGACCCCGGCCCAGACGCCCGCCGCGCACGCCGAGGACGCCCCGAGCGACGACTACACCGTCGCCCTCGCCGCCTCCACCGTCGGCGTGCTGCTGGCGGCCGTCATGGTCGGCGCCGTCGCCCGCAAGCGCGGCACCCAGCTCCGGGGGCGGCGGCCCCGGCACCGCATCGCCCTGCCCACCGCCCCCGCCGCCGCCTTCGAGGCCGAACTGAAGGCCCGCCAGGACGAGGCCGGTCTCGACCTGCTCGACCGCGCCCTGCGCAGCATGGCCCGCAACACCGTCCGCGGCGGCAAGCGGCTGCCCGCCGTCGTCGCCGCCCGGATCACCCCCGGCCGGACGATCGAGCTGCACCTCTCCGGCGCGGCCGCCCCGATCGCCCCGTTCCGCGCCGCCCACGCCCCTGACATCTGGTGGTGCGCGGCCGACTCGGACGGGCTGCTCTCACGCGCCCAGGCCCGCAAGACCGCCGCCCCCTACCCGGCCCTGGTCACCCTGGGCTCCTCGCCCGACGGCTCGGTGATCCTCGCCGACCTGGAGACCGTCCGGCTGCTCCACCTCTCCGGCCACCCGGACGACGCCCGCGACGTCCTGCGCACCCTCGCCCTCGAACTCGCCCACAGCCCGCTCGCCGACCGCCTCCACCTGCACCTCGTCGACCTCGCGGAGGAGATTCCGATCAGCGGCCCGGCCGCCGAGCGGATCCACCGTCACCCCACCCTGGAGGCCGCGCTCGCCGCCCTCGGCCCGCGCACCGCCAAGGCCCGGGCCACCCTGGTCGCCGCCGAGGCCACCAGCCCCCGGGAGGCCCGCAGCCGCGGCCAGGCCGACGAGTCGTGGACCCCCGAGATCGTGCTCTGCGGCCACCAGCCGGGCGGGGACGTCCCGGCCGAGCTCGGCCGGCTCCTCGACGGCCGCCCGCGGACGTGCGTCGCCGTGGTCACCCGGGCGCCCGAGCGCGGCACCGGCCCGGTCGCCCGCTGGACCCTGCCGGCCATCGGACAGGCCACCATCCCCGGCCTGCACCTCACCCTGGAACTGCAGCGCCTGACCACCGGCCAGTACGAGCAGGTCGCCGAGCTGCTCCGGGCCGCCGACGACCAGACCCAGCACCCCGCTCCCGCCTGGACCCTGGACGGCCCCGGCCTCGACGACCTCGAACCGGCCGAACTCCCGCCCGTACCGGTCCTGGTCGGCGTGGGGGCGTCGGGCGGTCCCTCCGGCGGATTCCTGATGGGATCGCCGGACGAGCCCGACCTCGGCGACGGCACGGGCGGTGACGCCCCCGAGGCGGCCGGCCCGCGCCTGCTCGCCCGCGTGATCGGCACGGGCGCCAGCCCGTTCGCGGGTACCGACCCGGCGGCGCCCGCCGCGGCCAACGGGTCGGCCGGTGGGTCGACCGGTGGGTCGGCCAACGGCGCCTCCGCCGGGTCCACCGTCTCCGCCGTGCCCGCCCTGCCGGCCGCCCCGGCCGTGGCCGTCCCGCCGTCCGCGGCGGTGGCCGTCGTCCCCGGTCCGCGGCACCTCGTCAACGGCCTCGGGCGACAGGCCGCCACACCCGCCGCCCCGGCGGGCCCGGCCGCCGGCTTCCCCGTCGGCCCGGACACCGGCACGACGTCCGGGGGAGAGGACACCACCCAGAACCTCCGGGTGCCCGATGGGACCGGGACGCCCACCGGTGCGGTCGCGCCCGTCCAGCCGGTCACGCCGGTCACGCCGGCACCCGCCCCGGCCGGGAAGCCGGCGCCCGCCCCCGAGCCGCTCCCGACGCACGACCCGGCGCCCGCGCCCACCGGTGCCGATCCGCGGCTCCCCGCCCGCCCGGAGCCGTCCCCCGGGTCGCCCGTGCCGTCGGTGGCCCCCGTCACGGAACCCGGACCGACGGCCGTCGCCCCGGTGGCCCGCACCACCCCCGGCCGCAGCGACAGCGACGACCTGCTCGCCATTCTGCGATCCCCGGAGGCCCACGCCACCCGGACCGCGCCCCGGATCCGTCTGCTCGGCCCGGTCGACGTGGCCGGCACCGGCGGCCCGGCCGAACCCGCCACCGTCCTGCGGCTCACCGAACTCGCCGTCTACCTGGCCCTGCGCCCCGGCGCCGACCACCACGCCCTCGACCACGACCTGCACCCCGGCGCGGCCCACCTCGACCCGCACCCCACCGCGGCCGACGCCCGGAGTCCGCTGCCCGAGAAGCTCGCCGACCTGGCCTCCTGGTTCGGCTCCTCCTCGGACGGCCGGTCCTTCCTGGTCACCGACTCCTCCGACGGCTACGCCTTCGCCCCCGCCGTCACCTGCGACTGGGACGAGTTCCGCGGCCTCTACCGGCGCGGCATGCGCAGCACCAGTGCCACCGCCGACGCCGCCCTCGCCCACGCCCTCGCCCTGGTCCGGGGCGCCCCGTTCGCGGAGGCACCGCCCGCCGCGTTCGGCTGGGCCGAGTCCGAACGGCAGGACATGATCGCCGCGATCGTCGACACCGCCCACGAACTCGCCGCCCGCCGCCTCCAGTACGGCGACCACCGCAGCGCCGAGGCCGCCGTCTTCCGCGGCCTCGCCGTCGCCCCGGACGTCGAACTCCTGCACCGCGACCTCTTCTACGCCTACGCCTCGGCCGGTGCCCGCGACCAACTGCTGCGCGCCGTCAACCGCCTGGACGCGCTCAGCCGCCGCACCGGCCGGGACCTGGACGCCGACACGGTGGCCCTGCTGCGCGACCTCCTCGCCGGCTCCTGAGCCGGTGGCCGGGCAGCCCACGACCCCGTGGGCACGGCCGGCGGACCGGCCTTCCGCCCCTGGACGGTACGGGTGCTCCCGTACCGTCCAGGGCATGACGGTACGGAGCCCGGTGAAGGGCGTCGTCGAACGCGGGGGAACCGCGGCACCGCTCCCGGTCGAGGCCGATGACGGCTATGCCTTCGAGCTGGACCGGTCGCTGTTCCTGGCGGCCGGGGACCGGATCGGATGCGAGGGCGCCGGGCTCACCGCCGTCCGCGCCGACGGCCGACGGATCCAGCCCGCCGGCTCCTGGTCCACCCGCTGCAGGATCGGACGGCGCCGAGCCGTAGTGGCTTCCGGCTGAAGGCTGCGACCGTGAGCCGGTCACCGTGCGACTGCACCAACGTGCCCGCGTCGCCCGGATTCCGACGTGTCCGCAGGAGCCTGTGCGCACGGAGCTCCGGACCCTGGACGAGCGGGGGCCCGGACCGCCGGGACCTCGCCACGCCGCGGGCGGTCGGCCGAGGGCGGGCCGGACGTGTGCCCGAGGTGTGTCCGACCGGCGTCGATCGCCGACCCGGCCTGGCTCGGGTGTGCCGGGATCTCGTAGGGTGGCGCAATCGGGTGTGGTGGAAGTCGCCACGCGGGGCAAGGCAGCGACGCCGCTGAGCGGCGGGGCAGGGCGGGTGACCTGGAGATGGCGGAGACGACGGCGGTCCCCGGAGGTCCGGACCCGGCGCCGGACGCGGGCCCCCAGGACGACCTGCCGCCATGGCTCCCGCGCAACGCGTACGAGGACCATCCGCCCGGTCCCGCCGCGCTGTACGAGCCACCGGTCGACGCACCCGCACCCGGCCCGGCCGCGCTCTACGAGCCGCCGACGGCCGCACCTGCGGCCGTCCCCGTGACGGCGCCCGAGCCGCCGGTGCCGTCCACCGGATGGACCGTCACCGGCCTGCCGGCCATGGGCGGTGCGGCGGGAGCCGACGGCGCAGCGGGCGCAGGCACGGCCCCGCCGCCGCCCTCGGCGACCCCGCCGCCGTTCGCCGGGCCCGGAGCCACCCCCGCGCACGGCGTTCCGGCGCAGGGTGTGCCCGGCGCCGGAGTGCTGCCCGGCCCCGGCAGCCTGGGCGCCGCGCCGCGCGGGCGGATCCTGGTCGTCGAGGGCGGCTACGGCAGCTCCGGCCGCCGTACCTGGGGGCGCGGCGG
The DNA here is from genome assembly GCF_042722765.1 of Kitasatospora sp. NPDC058406. Taxonomy (NCBI): domain Bacteria; kingdom Bacillati; phylum Actinomycetota; class Actinomycetes; order Kitasatosporales; family Streptomycetaceae; genus Kitasatospora; species Kitasatospora sp. NPDC058406. The sequence continues at coordinate 26,078 of NZ_JBHXKE010000001.1, read as the reverse complement.
AACCGCGCAGGCCCCGGTCCTCTCCGCGATGCTCGCCGCAGTCAGCCCCCAGGTGCTGCTCGCCGCCGATGCCGTCGACGCCGTCCACCTCCCCGCCGCCAGTGACCCCCACACCGTCCTCGCCCATCTGCGGGCCGCGGCCCGCCACCCCGGACCGCTCCTCGTCCACCTGGGCGGCCACCTGCTCGCCGACCGGCGCAACGGCCAACTCCACCTCACCCTGCGGGACTCCAAGCCCGGCAGCGTGCGGCAGGACGGCCTCCCCTGGCAGGCGGTCGCGGCCGAGCTGCGCCACCGCCCGACCGACTGGCAGACCCTGGTCATCGCCGACCTGAGCGCCGATCAGAGTGCGTGGCCCTTCCTCCAGGGCGCCGTCTCGCCGCTCGCCGAGGGCATGCCGCTCTGGGCGGTGGTCAGCCCCGACCCCGAGCAGATCGGCACCTTCACCCGTGCGCTGATCGAGGCCCTGCACGGCGGTCGCCCCGGCGCCGAGGCCGTCCTCGCCCCCGAGCAGCTGCGCCAGCAGGTCTACTCGGTGCTCCGCCCGGACGTCGTCATCGTGGCCACCCACGCGCCCGACCGGCCGTTCTTCCGCAACACCGCGCGCCGCGGCGACGGTTCCGCCGCGGACCCCGTCCTGTACGAGGGGGCGAGCCCGGCCGCCGTGCTGCCCCGCCCGGCCGCCCCGGAGGAGGTGCCCTGGGACGACCTGCTGCAGGACGCCGTGCCGCAGGACACCCCGCCGCAGGACGCCCCGCCGCAGGACGCCGTGCCGCAGGACGCCGTGCCGCGGCCCCGGCGCGCCGTCACCCTGGACAAGCCGGCGGCGGCCCTCGAACCGTCAGGCTCCGCGCCCCTGCCCGCTCCCGCCGCCGCCGCGGCGGAGCCCGACGGCCGGGTGGGCCTGCTCAAGGCCGAGGTGCCGCCCACCCCGCCGCCCGCGCCCCGTCCGGTCGACCTGCTGAAGCCCTACGCCTGGCAACCGCCGACCGTCGACACCGTGGTGGAGGAGGCCCCGGCGGCGGCGGACGAGGTGCCGGTGACCGACGCGATTCCGTCCGACGCGGCTCCGGTCGGCGCCAGGCCCGGGGACGCTGCCGACGAGCCCCAGGCCCAGGCCGAGGCCGAGCCAGAGGCCGAAACCGAAACGGGGGCCGTGCCGGCGCCCGACCCCTTCCAGTCCCGCGCCGACTACCGGGAGGTGATCGGCCGCATCGTCCGCAGTGCCGAGGCGGGGGACCACGCGGCCGCCACCGACCTGGCCTTCGCCCTCGAACTGGAGGCGATCGGCGAACACGGCTCCGTCTCCGCGCCGGTGCTGCAGGTCCGCCAGGTCCGCGCCCACATCTGCCGCCTCGCCGGGCGGACCGTCGAGGCGGCGGACATCTACCGCGAGGTGGCCCTCACCCTGCTCCGTGCCCAGGGGCCGGACCACCCCGAGACCCAGCAGGCCGCGACCAACGCGGAAGCCTGCTGGCGGGCGATCCCGGACCGCGCCGAGGCCCTTCGGATCGCCCCCGAGATCATCGAACTTCGGGCCTACCTCCCCGGCCCCGACGGCCGGAAGCTCCGTGCCGCCGAGCGCCACCTGGCCCACCTCGCCGCCGCTCAGCCCGACCGCGTCTGACGGGTGCCGCCGGGGCGGGACCGTCCGCCGGTGTTGTCCGAGGCCACCGCTACGGTCCTGCTCATGGAACAGGAACGTGCCGAGCGCGTGGACCCGCTGCCCGACCGGGTCGGCCACGTGGCCGGCGTCGAGTCGCTCACGCTGGACGGCCACCGCTACTACTTCGGCTTCGACCACCGGAGCGACCTGGTCGTCTCGCCGCTGGTCGACGACCCGGGCACGATGGCGGCCTTCGCGGCCGAGCACATGAGGCAGACCGACGGCCGGCACGACGAGGCCTTCTGGGCGGAGCTCGTCGCCCACGCGGTCGAGACGTCGGCGCTGGTGCCGGAGGACACGGACCGGGAGTTCACCACGGCGGGTCTGCGCGCCGGCCTGCCCGACCCGGGGAGTCACCTGCTCTGTCTGCTGGGCGCGACGGGCGAGTGGGACGACGCGTCCACGTCGCCGGAGGTTCAGCGGGCCTGCGCACGGCTGGGGTTCGACGAGGACGACGTCGCCGAGGCGCTGGACGCATGTCTGCGGGTCGTCCTGGAGGACGGCGCGGGCGGCCGGCCCGACGAGTGGGCGGTCGTGCGCGGCGTCCTCACGTCGGCGCTGAGGGACCTGCCCGGCAACTGGGCCCTGCTCTTCTCCCCGCTGGCAGAGGCCGTCGCCGGTCACGCCTGAGCGCCCGGTCACGCCGCAGGGGGCGGCGGTCGGGAACGCCGTGGCCGTCCCGGGTGAGGGGAGCGCCCACCCGGGACGGCCGTCCGCCGCAGGGCCGGAGCCCGGGCGCGCCCGTCAGCGCGCTCCGCCGTTGACGTACAGGGTCTGCCCGCTGACGTAGGAGGCGTCCTCGCTCGCCAGGAACGCGACCACCGAGGCGACCTCCTCGGGCTGCCCGACCCGCCGGAGCGGCGTCCGGGCGGCCACCTCCGTCCGGTGGTCCTCCGCCGTGGCGCCGACCCGCTCGGCGGTGGCGGCGGTCATCGGGGTCGCGATGTAGCCGGGGGCGACGGCGTTGACGTTGATGTTGAACGGGCCCAGCTCGATCGCCAGGGTCGCGGTCAGGCCCTGGATCCCGGCCTTGGCGGCGGCGTAGTTGGCCTGGCCGCGGTTGCCGAGGGCGGAGCGCGAACTGAGCGAGACGATCTTGCCGTACTTCTGCGCCACCATGTACTTCTGGGCGACGTGGCTGCAGTTGTAGGCACTCGTGAGGTTGACCGTCAGCACCGCGTCCCAGTCGGCCCTGGGCATCTTGAAGAAGAGGTTGTCCCGGGTGATCCCGGCGTTGTTCACCAGGATGTGCAGGCCGCCGAGATCCTGCGCCACCTGCGCGAAGACCGCCTCGACGGCGTCGTAGTCGGCCACGTCGCAGCCGTACGCCCGGGCGGTGCCGCCCTTGGCGGTGATCTCCTCGACCGTGCCGGCCGCCCGCCCGGCGTCGAGGTCGACCACGGCGACCGCCGCGCCCTCCGCGGCCAGCAGCCGGGCGGTGGCCGCTCCGATGCCCTGCGCCGCGCCGGTGACGACGGCGACCTTGCCTGCAAAACGAGTCACAGCGGTTCCTTCGGTAGCTCTTCGGGAGGGGGTCGGGAAGCCGGCGGACGGGGTGCCGACAGCTTCCCGTCGTCAGTCGTCAGTTGTCAGGCGTCATTCGCCCGTCGTCAGGCGCCAGGCGCAGGGGTCGTCCGAGTCCGCGCGGCAGGCCGTCAGGCCGACTCGACGAGGACCGCCGTCCCCTGGCCGACGCCCACGCACATGGCCGCGAGCCCGCGGCGCCCGCCGGTGCGGCGCATCCGGTGCAGCAGGGTGGTGAGGATGCGGGCGCCGGAGCCGCCGAGCGGATGGCCGAGCGCGATGGCGCCGCCGGTCGGGTTGACCAGCTCCGGGTCGAGGCCCAACTGGTCGACCGAGGCCAGGACCTGGGCCGCGAAGGCCTCGTTCAGCTCGGCCTCCTCGATCTCGCCGAGCGACCAGCCGGCCCGGGCGAGTGCCTTGCGGGTGGCGGGCACCGGGCCGATGCCCATGACGTCCGGGTGCACGCCGGCCGAGGCGCCGGCCACGTACCGGCCGAGCGGCCGGAGGCCGAACTCGTGCAGCGCCTCCTCGCTGACCAGGACGAGCCCGGCCGCGCCGTCGTTCATCGGCGAGGCGTTGCCCGCCGTCACCGTGCCCTCGGGGCGGAAGGCGGGCTTGAGCCGGGCGAGCTTCTCCGGACCGGTGTCCTCGCGGATCGACTCGTCCGCATCGACGATCACCCCGTCCGGCCGCTCGACCGGGATCAGCTCGGCGTCGAAGTGCCCGTCCTTACGGGCAGCGGCGGCCCGTCGGTGGCTGCGGAGCGCGAAGGCGTCCTGGCGCTCACGGCTGATGCCGTAGCGGGTGGCGACCTCCTCGGCGGTCTCGCCCATCGACAGCACACCGTGCAGTTCGGGCATCCGCGGGTTGGTGAGCCGCCAGCCGAGCCGGGTGTCGTAGGTCTCGATCCGGTGCGGCAGCGCCTCGTCGGGGCGGGGGAGGACGAACGGTGCCCGGGTCATCGACTCGCAGCCGCCGGCCAGCACGACGTCCGCCTCGCCGGAGCCGATCGCCCGGGCGGCCATGGTGACCGCCTCCAGGCCGGAGGCGCAGAGCCGGTTGACGGTGGCGCCGGGGACGCTGTCCGGCAGGCCGGCGAGCAGCACGGCCATCCGGGCGGCGTTCCGGTTGTCCTCGCCGGCCTGGTTGGCGGCGCCCCAGTAGACGTCGTCGATCCGGGCCGGGTCGAGGGCGGGCAGATCGGCGAGCAGGGCGCGCAGCACGGTCGCCGAGAGGTCGTCGGGGCGGACCGTGGCGAGCGCTCCGCGCAGCCGGCCGATGGGTGTGCGGCGGGCGGCGGCGAAGTAGACAGGACGCACGACGTCGGGCTCCTTGTCGGGAGGGAGGGGGCAGCCGGCCGGAGTGGTCGTCAGGCCGGGAGGTGTGGTCGGAGGGATCGGGCCGGAGGGGCGGTCAGAAGGGGCGGTCAGAAGGCGTTGACGCCGGTGAGCGCGCGGCCGATGAGCAGTTGGTGGATCTGACTGGTGCCCTCGTAGAGGGTCATCACCCGGGCGTCGCGCAGGTACTTGCCGACGGGGTACTCGTCGATAAACCCGTAGCCCCCGAAGACCTGGAGCGCGTTGTTGGCGGCCCGGACGGCGGCCTCACTGGCGAAGAGCTTGGCGACGGAGGACTCGGTGGCGAACGGCAGGCCGCGGTCGATGTGGTCGGCGACCTTCCAGGTGAGCAGCCTGGCGGCCTCGACGTCCACGGCGATGCCGGCGAGCAGCTGCTGCACCAGCTGGTGGGAGGCGATCGGCGCACCGAACTGCTCGCGTTCGCCCGCGTACCGGACGGCGGCGTCCAGGCAGGCCCGGGCGATGCCGACGCAGCCGGCGGCGACCGACATGCGTCCCTTGGCGAGCGCGGCCATGGCGACGGTGAAGCCCTTGCCGGTCTCGCCGAGCCGGGCGCTGTCGGGCACCCGGACGGCGTCGAAGGCCAGTTCCGCGGTGGTCTGGCCGCGCAGGCCGAGCTTGCCGTGGATCTCGGTGCGGGTGAAGCCGGGCAGGTCGGTGGGGACGAGGAAGGCGGTGATGCCCCGGTGTCCCCGCCGGTCGGGGTCGTCGCCGCCGGTGCGGGCGAAGACGAGGGCGACGTCGGCCCAGGTTCCGTTGGTGATGAACATCTTGGCGCCGCTGATCAGCCAGTCGTCGCCGTCGCGGACGGCACGGGTGGTGAGGTTGGCGGCGTCCGAGCCGGTGCCGGGTTCGGTGAGGGCGAAGCAGCCGAGCGCCTCGCCGGCGGTGAGCCGGGGCAGCCAGTGCCGCTTCTGTTCCTCGGTTCCGAAGGAGTTGACCGACTTGCCGACCAGGCCGAGCGAGACCGAGACGATGCCGCGTACGGCGGAGTCGCCGCGGCCCAGTTCCTCCAGGACCAGGCAGTAGGCGAGGTGGTCGCCGCCGCTGCCCCCGTACTCCTCCGGGAGGGTCAGGCCGAGGAAGCCGAGCGCGCCGAGTCTGGCGATGATCGCGCGGTCGACGGACTCGGCGCGGTCCCACGCGGCGGCGTGCGGCGCGATCTCGCGGTCGGTGAAGGAGGCCGCGAGGTCGCGGACGGCGGCCTGCTCCTCGGTGAGCTCCAGGTTCATGGCGACCCCGATAAACTAGCGCTGCAAGTTTTACGAGGGGACTGTAGCCCCGACCGGGCGCGCTGGGAAGGGGCACCTGCCACAATCGGTCCCCACACCCACCCGACCGGAGGAACCGCGCCGATGGCCCGCCCCCGAACCCCGCTGCTCAGCCGCGAGCGCATCGTCGCCGCCGCTCTGCGGCTGGTCGACGAGGAGGGGCTGGCCGCCCTCTCGACCCGCCGCCTGGCCACCGAGCTGTCCGTGAGCGGGCCGTCCCTCTACAACCACTTCGCCACCAAGGACGAGTTGCTGGACGCGGTGGTGGACGGGGTCATCGGCGAGGTCGACCTGTCGATGTTCGGCGCGGGTGCGCCCTGGCCGGAGGCGCTGCGCGACTGGGCCCGCTCCTACCGCGCCGCGCTGGCCGCCCACCCCCACATCGTCCCCGTGCTCGCCCAGGGCCCCGGGCGCCGGCCGAACGCGCTGCGACTGGCCGACGCCGTCTTCGGGTGCCTGGTCGAGGCGGGCTGGCCGCGCGGGCAGGCGACCCGGATCGGCGCGCTGATGCGGTACTTCGTCACCGGCTCGGCGCTGGCCTCGTTCGCGGCTGGGTTCCCCGAGGACGCCGGGCTGTACGACGCCGCCGACTACCCGCACCTCGGCGAGGCGCACCGGCTGGCCGAGCACCGGACGGCGATCGACGAGGGCGCCTTCGAGACCGGCCTGGAGGCGCTGCTCGACGGGCTCGCCCTGCGCTACGAGCGCGGTCCGGCCGCCGCGGGCGCTACGGGCGGACCGGGTGCGGCCGGTCGCCCGGACGCCTCCGACGGCCGGGCCGGTTCCGACGGTTCCGACGGTCCGGGTGGTTCCGCCGCACCCGACCGTGCTCACCAGGCCGCGCGGGTCACGAACGCGGGCCGCAACGAGGAGTCCACCGGGTCGTAGTACCGGTGGTAGACGGGGGTCAGCCCGCCCGAGACCGGTGGCACGATCCAGCTCCAGTCGGCCGGGGTGGGCCGGCCGAGCCGCCGCTCCTGCGCGACGTGCCGGAGGAACCGCTCCGACTCGGTGTGGTGGTCGGCGATGGTCACCCCGGCCTCCTGGAACGAGTGCAGCACCGCCACGTTGAGCTCCACCAGCGCGCGGTCCCGCCACAGGGTGCGGTCGTGGGAGGTGTCCAGCCCGAGCCGCCCGGCGACAGTGGCGAGCATGTCGTAGCGGTCGGCGTCGGCCAGGTTGCGGGCGCCGATCTCGGTGCCCATGTACCAGCCGTTGAACGGTGCGGTGGGGTAGCGGACACCACCGATCTCCAGCGTCATGTCACTGATCGCCGGGACGGCGTACCAGCGCAGGCCCAGCTCGGCGAACCACGCGTGGTCGGGGTGGACGAGGTCGACCTCGAGCGTGGTGTCGTCCGGCAGTTCGTACCACTCGGGCCGCTCGCCGGGCCGCTCCTGCACCAGCAGCGGCAGCACCTCGAACCGATCCTCGCCGCACTTCCACCCGAGGTCCCGGGCCCGGGCGGCGAGCCTGGCCCCGGCCGGGTCGCCCGTCCACCCGCCGTCCGCCGTCGGGTGGCCGGCGTACCGGACGAGCTGCTGGTTGAGGATGCGGGCCGCCGGACGGCCGGGCCGGTCGGGGGCGAACACCGAGACCACCGGGCGGATCCGCCCGCCGTTGGTGGCGGTGCGCAGGTGCTCGAAGGACTCGGCGGCGATGTCGTCGGCGGAGCTCAGGTGCCGCAGATCGCGGACCACGAGGCTGCGCCAGTACAGCCGGCCGATGCAGCGGGCGGCGTTGCGCCAGGCGAGCCGGGCGCCGTGGGCCAGCTCGGCGGGCGTGTGCTCGTAGGTGCCGGTCCGGTCGATCTCGTCGAGGACGGCGCGGACGCGCGGCTCCGGGTCCCCGGCGGCGGGCTGCTCGCGGTGGAACTGCCGGACGAAGTCGGCGGCCTGCCGGGGGTCGGTGAAGTGGTCCGCGAGGTCCGCCGGGCTCGCGGGGTCGGCCGGGTCCGCGGGGTCGGCCTGGTCCGCCTGGTCCGCGGACCAGGCGGCGTCGGGGCCTTCAGGCCCTTCCGGGCCCTCGGCGTCGGCCGACGGGGGCGCCCCGCCGGGAGCCGCCGCCTCCTCGGGCACCAGGTGGCCGTGGACGTGGGCGTGCGAGTACGGGCAGGTCCCGCCGTTCGCGGCGGTGGGTCTGCGGGCGCTGCGGGTGCGAAGCCGGTCGAAGATCAAGGACATCCCTCCTGCCGTCCAGGGATACCGGAGGTGTCCGGTGCGCCGCAGAGAGTGAACGATTCGGCCCCCGCACCCGGGCTCTTGGCGCTAGGGTGCGGGGGCCGGGGAGGTTCGGCGGGGGCTCAGCCCATGTCCTCCAGTCGCACGCCCTTGGTCTCCTTCATGAACTTCGCCACGAAGACGATCGACAGCGCCGCGAAGACCGCGTAGGCGAGGTACGTCGCGGAGAGGTTCCAGCGCGAGAGCGCCGGGAACGAGACGGTGACGGCCCAGTTGGCGAGCCACTGCGCCGAGGCGGCCACCGAGAGCGCGGCGGCGCGGATCCGGTTGGGGAACATCTCGCCGAGCATGACCCAGACCACCACGCCCCAGGAGAGCGCGAAGAACAGCACGAAGGCGTTGGCGGCGATCAGCGCGACGGTGCCCTGGAGGTCGGGCAGCGTGACGTCGTCGCCGGTGCCGGTGGCGGAGGAGAACGCCCAGGCGCAGGCGCCCAGTGCGACGGCCATGCCGGCCGAGCCGATCAGCGCGAGCGGCTTGCGGCCGATCCGGTCGACCAGCAGGATCGCGACGGCGGTGCCGAGGATGTTGATGACCGATCCGATGAAGCTGATCAGCAGCGAGTTGGTCTGGTCGATGCCCACCGACTGCCAGAGGATCGACGAGTAGTAGAAGATCACGTTGATGCCGACGAGCTGCTGGAAGACCGAGAGCCCGATGCCGACCCAGACGATCGGGAGCAGACCGAACCGTCCGCCGAGCAGGTCGCGGAAGCGCGGACGGTGGTCCGTGTCGATCAGTCCCCGGATCTCGGCGATCCGGGCGTCGGTGTCGGAGTCCTTGCCCTCGACCTCGGCGAGCACGGTGCGGGCCTCGTCCAGGCGGCCGGCCGAGATCAGGAAGCGCGGGGACTCGGGGATGGTGGAGGCGAGCACGAAGTAGACCGCGGCGGGCACGACGCAGATCCCGAGCATCCACTGCCAGGCCTCCAGGCCGAGCAGGTGGCCGCGGGTCTCACCGCCGGCCGCGTCCGCCAGCACCCAGTTGACCAGCTGGGAGACGGCGATGCCGAGGACGATCGCCGCCTGCTGGAACGAGGCCAGCCGGCCGCGGTACTTCGTCGGCGCGACCTCGGCGATGTAGGTCGGGGCGATCACCGAGGCGATGCCGATGGCCGCTCCGCCCAGGACCCGCCAGAAGGCGAGGTCCCAGGCGGAGAACGGCAGCATCGAGCCGACGGCGCTGACCGCGAAGAGCAGCGCTCCCGCCTTCATCACGGTGATCCGGCCGTACCGGTCGGCGAACCGCCCGGCCAGCGCGGCGCCGACCGCCGAGCCCAGCAGCGCGGAGGAGACGATCAGCCCGGTCACGCCGTCACCGACGCCGAACTTCTCCTGGATCCCGGAGACGGCCCCGTTGATCACGGAGCTGTCGTAGCCGAACAGGAAGCCGCCGAGGGCCGCGGCGGCGGTGATGAAGACGACGAAGCCGAGCCGGCCGGACGACGGCCCGGTCTCGGCCGCCGAGGGCCCCGCGGGCTGCTGGGTGACGCTCACGATCTTGACTCCTGGTACTCAACGCTGAGCTTGGTAGCCGAGATCGTAACCCCTCAATGTTCAAGTGTTGTACGTGGGATGCCCTTAGCCCCCGGCCTGGATTAGTAAGGTGAACGATCAAATCGGAAGGGTCGGCAGGGCTCCACCGATCAGGCGGGCCGGGCCAGCGAGAGCCCGAACCGGCCCTCGTCGTCGGTCCACCACTCGGTGAGCCGCATGCCCGCCGCCGCCAGCTCCTCGGCCACCCGCTCCCGGCGGAACTTGGCCGACACCTCGGTGCGCAGCTCCTCGCCCTCGTCGAAGTGGACCGGCAGGTCCAGCTCCGGGATCTTCACGGTCTGGTCCCGCAGTGACCGCAGCCGCATCTCGATCCACTCCCGCTCCGGGTCCCAGAGCGCCACGTGCTCGAAGGACTCCGGGTCGAAGTCGGCGGCCAGCTCCCGGTTGAGCACGTTCAGCACGTTCCGGTTGAACTCCGCCGTCACCCCGGCCGCGTCGTCGTAGGCGGCGACCAGGACCGCCGGGTCCTTGACCAGGTCGGTGCCGAGCAGCAGGAAGTCACCCGGGTCGAGGGCGGCGCGCAGCCCGCGCAGGAAGGCGGCGCGCTCCGCGGGCAGCAGGTTGCCGAGGGTGCCGCCGAGGAACGCGACCAGGCGGGGTCCGCCGTCCGGCGGCAGGCCGAGCCGGGCGGTGAAGTCGGCCAGCACGCCGTGCACCGCCAGCCCCGGGTACTCGGTGGCGAGCGCCGCGCCGGCAGCGCCCAGCGCGCTCTCGCTGACGTCCACCGGCACGTACGCGTCCAGCGTGCCCAGGTCGCGCAGTGCGTCCAGCAGCAGCCGGGTCTTCTCGGAGGAGCCCGAACCCAGCTCGACCAGGGTGCGGGCCCGGGTGACGGCGGCGATCTCGCCGGCCCGGGCGGTCAGGATGGCCCGCTCGGCACGGGTCGGGTAGTACTCGGGCAGCCGGGTGATCTCCTCGAACAGCTCGCTGCCCCGGGCGTCGTAGAACCACTTGGGCGGCAGCGACTTGGGCTCGGAGGTCAGGCCGTGCTGCACGTCGTACCGCAGGGCGGTGCTGAAGTGGTCGGCGGGCAGCAGTCGGGTGAGATCGAAGGTGCTCATGGCAGATGGATCCTCTGTTCAGGAAGTGAAGAAAGGAGGAGATCTTCAGGAGAGAAGGCTTCGGGAGGGAAGGATTCAGGAGGCCCGGGCGAGAGGGGTGACGGTGACCCCGGCCGGGCCGGCCAGCAGCAGCGACCGGTCCGGGACGGCCGTCCAGTCCGGGTGGTCGTCGGAGGGCTCGGAGGCCACCAGCACGCCGAGGCCGGGCACAGTCCGGTGGTGCAGGGTGTCGCCCCAGGCCGTCGCGGCGACGGCCCGCCCGTCGGTGAGCAGCAGGTTGAGCCGCCCGTCCGTGTGGGCGGTCACGTCCGCGACGGTGCCCGCCAGCGCCTCGCCCAGGCCCGCGCCCCCGCGCAACCGGTGCAGGGTCAGTGCCCAGAGCAGTGCCGAGTCGGTCCGCGCCACCAGCCCCAGCAGTTCGGCGGGCGGCAGCAGCGACGCCACCGCGCCCAGCCGCTCCGGCCAGCCGGCCACGGCGCCGTTGTGGCTGAACAGCCAGGGTCCGGCGGCGAACGGCGCGGCGGCCTCCTCGCCCGCCGCGCAGCCCTCGGTGGCCGAGCGGACGGCCGCCAGCAGCGCCCGGGTGCGCAGGACCCGGGCGAGATCGGCGAAGGAGGCGTCCGCCCAGACCGGCCCGGCCCGCCGGTAGCGGGCCGGGACGTCGTCGCCCTCCGCGTACCAGCCGAGGCCGAAGCCGTCCGCGTTGACCGTGCCGTACTGCTGGACGCGCGGTGCCCAGGACTGCCGGTAGAGCCCGAACGGCGGTGCCACCAGCAGCTCCCGGGGCGCCACCGGCTCTCCCAGGTAGGCGAGGTGACGGCACATCAGCTGGAATCCACGTCGGCGGCGGTGCGGAACCCGGCGAAGATCTGGCGCCGGATCGGGTAGTCCCAGTTGCGGAAGGTGCCCCGGCAGGCGACCGGAGCCACGGCGAAGCAGCCGCCGCGCAGCACCTTGTGCTCCGGCCCGAAGAAGACCTCCGAGTACTCCCGGTACGGCCAGGCGCGGAAGCCCGGGTACGGCCGGAAGTCGCTGGACGTCCACTCCCAGACGTCGCCCATCAGCTGCCGCACCCCGTACGGGGACTGCCCGGCGGGGTAGCTGCCGGCCGGGGCCGGGCGCAGGTGCCGCTGGCCCAGGTTGGCGTGCTGCGGGGCCGGTGACGCGTCGCCCCAGGGGTGGCGGCGCGAGCGGCCGGTGGCCGGGTCGTGCCGCGCGGCCTTCTCCCACTCGGCCTCGGTCGGCAGCCGCCGCCCGGCCCACCGTGCGTAGGCGTCCGCCTCGTACCAGCTGACGTGCAGCACCGGCTCGTCGTGCGGTACGGCCTCCAGCACGCCGAAGCGCCGGCGCAGCCACTGGTCGCCGTCCCGGCGCCAGAACAGCGGGGCGGTGAGTCCGGCCTGCTGCCGGTGCTCCCAGCCCTCGGGCGTCCACCAGCGCGGTTCGTCGTAGCCGCCGTCGGCCAGGAACCGCAGGTAGGCGCCGTTGGTGACCGGCGTGGTGTCCAGCCGGAAGGCGGGCAGGTCGACCCGGTGGGCGGGGCGTTCGTTGTCCAGTGCCCACGGTTCGGTGTCGGTGCCCATGGTGAACGGCCCGGCCGGGACCAGCACGTCGGCGGGCAGCCCGGCCGCGTCCGCCGGGGCGGGCGGCGGCGGGGGAGCGGCCAGGGCGGGCTCGCCCCGGCGGAGCTGATGGGTGATCAGCATCGTCTCGTCGTGCTGCTGTTCGTGTTGGGCGATCATGCCGAAGGCGAAACCGGCGTCCAGCAGGGGTGCGCCCTCCAGCGGGCTGGCGGCGAGCAGGTCGAGCACCCGGCCGCGGACGTCGTGCGCGTACGCGCGGGCCTCCCCGGGCGGGAGCAGCGGCAGCCTGGGCCGCTCGGCCCGCGGGTGCTCGAACGCGTCGTAGAGCGGGTCGATCTCGGGGTGCATCGGGTCGCGGCCGCCGATGTTGCGCAGCAGCCAGAGCTCCTCCTGGTTCCCGATGTGCGCGAGGTCCCAGACCAGCGGGGACATCAGGGGGGAGTGCTGGGCGGTGAGGTCGTGCTCCCCGACGCAGTCGGTCAGTGCGGCGGTGCGGGCGCGGGCGGCCAGCAACTCGGAGGCGATCGTCTCGCGCAGGGTCTCCAACGGCAGCGAGTCCAACGGCAGAGCGTCCGACAGCAGCGCGTTCGTCGGCAGCGCGCCGGGCGACAGGGGGGTCGGGGAGGGAGCGGTCGGCCGTCCAGGTGCGGGCGTGCCGGCCGGGCGGGCGTCGCGCACGGTCCGTGCCGCGTGCGCGTCAGCGGCGGTGCGGGCGTCGTCGGTCATGGTGCGGCCTCCTCCGGGGGAGTGCGTAGGCTGCCGGAGCGCAGGGCGTCCAGCTGGTCGTCGGCCGGGCAGCGGCCGCGCGCGGGGTAGCGCTCGGCGAACTCGGCGACGACGGCGCGCAGCCGTTCGGCCCCGGGCATCCGGCCCAGCGCGGCGTCGGCGGCGGCGAAGCAGGTCAGGGTGGCGCGGCGCAGCTCGGGGTCGGCCACGGCCAGGGTGGCGGCCCGGCGCCAGACGTCGCTGCGCGGCGGGCGCGGTCCGTCCGGGCACTCCAGCGGCTCCAGCGCGGCGAGCGCGGCGTCGGCGGCCACCGGGTCGTCCAGCAGGGCGGTGGCCAGGGCGGCGGGGACGATCCAGCCGTCGCCGGGCTGGGCGTCGATCATCCGCAGCTCCAGGTAGCCGTGCGGGCGGACCGGCGGGAAGAGCGTGGTGCGGTGGTAGTCGAGGTCGGCCAGGGTGGGCGGGCGCTCGCCGCGGCCGCGCAGCCAGTCGCGGAAGGTCAGCCCGGCCGGCGCGGTCCACGGGAGGCCGTCGTGACGGCGGACGCAGAGGACCTCGGCGTCCAGCACGTAGCGGGTCCAGGCCTCGCGCGGGTCGCCGTGGTCCGGTGACGGGGCGAGCGTGCGGCTGGGGTCCATCCGGGACCAGACGGTCTGGCGGGTGGACCGGTGGCCGGTGGGCCGGCCGTCCAGCAGCGGAGAGTTGGCGAAGGCGGCGACCAGGACGGGGCCGAGCCGGTGGGCGAGGCGCCATCGTCGGTCGAGCGAGTGCGGGCCGCTCTCCGCGCCGGAGTCCAGGCAGACCTGGAGGGAGGCGGTGCCGGTCATCATGATGCGGCCCCAGGGACCGGCCGAATTGAAGAACCGTTCCATCGCCACGTAGCGCGGGTGGTCCAGCACCATCTGGCGGGGTCGGGCCAGGGGGTCGGTGCCGGTACCGGTGAGCCGCAGGCCCTGTGCCGCGAAGGCGGCCCGCAGGGCGGCGAGGTCGCGCCGGGTGTCGGCGACGCAGCCGGTGAGGCTGTCGGCGGGCGGGGAGCTGAGCTCTACCTGGCCGCCGGGTTCGAGGGTGAGACGGGAACCGGAGGGGAGCGAGGTCCCGTCGGGGCCGCCGAGCGGCAGTGCGTTCAGTGCGGCGTGCAGTCGTTCCGGAAGGACGGGGTGGGTCGGACATCGGTCGTCGTGGACGAACCACTCCAGCTCGACGCCGACCAGGCGGGGCGGCCCGATCTTGAAGCAGACGCCGGCCATGTGGCCGCGCGCCTCGGACTCGGTGAGCGGGGTCACCGTGGTGGGGCTCCCACCGGGGCGGAGTGCGCCTCCGGGGGGTCCGGCGGCGGACGGCCCGCCGCTCTGCCGGTCGGGCGGGCTGGTCGGTCGAACGGGTATCACCGGACTCACCATCCTCGGGATCACGATTGCGGCCCGGTCTACTCTGCCCAGTCTGCTACGGACCATGCGGAGTCGCCCCACAAACATCTGCTGCAGAGGATTCACCGCAGGTCAGAAGGGGTACGAGAGGGTGAATCAGGCCCGGTGCCGGGCCTTCGGCGGCTCCCCGAAGCAGCCGTTCGGCAGTCGTTCCGCCGCCGTGCGTGGCCGTCCGCCGACCTCGGCCGCCGTGCCTCGCGCCGTCAGGCCCCGTCCGCCGGACCGGCCCCGAGGTGGGCGGCCAGGCCGCGCCGGCCGCGGTGCATCATCACGGCGTGGTTGGCCCGGAACAGCAGGTGGGCGGGGACGGCGAGGCGGCGCAGCAGGGCACTGGCCGGGCGGGCGTCCTCCTCGAAGAGGACCTCGGAGCCGCCGGCGCCGTCCGCCGTGACCGTCCAGCGCGACCAGCCGATCAGGTCGGCGTCCATGGCGGCCTCCAGCACGCCGGCCCCGTGGTCCCGTCGGGTCGTCGTGAGCCGGATCACCAGCCGGTACGGGAGCAGGGCGCGGACCAGCACCTCCCCGCTGTCCGGGCCGGTCTGCCGGACGTCACGGATGTCGGGCCACCAGCGGGGGTAGCCCGGTACGTCCTCCAGGGCCGCGTACACGGCGCCCGGCGGTGCGGCCAGGCGCCACGTCCCGCGGAACCGGTAGTGGTTGAGATCCACGGGCGCACTCTAGTCCGGGCGGGTCCCGGCCCGGTCCGGGTTCGGCAGGTTCGCCGGGTCCGGCGGGTCCGGCGCGAACTCGACCGGGAGGACCACGGCACTCCGCTTGCACGCATTCGGCGTGCGGAGGAGGATCTTTTGTGCTTGTAGTCTCATCAGTCACAGCCGCCCCTCCAGGCGGCCGGTCCACCGGAAGACGAAGCGAAGGAGTTCCGAGGATGCGGCGACCGAACTGGGTACCGGAAGGCACGGACCTGGACAAACCGAACGCCGCGCGGGTCTACGACTACTACCTCGGAGGCTCGCACAACTTCGAGGTCGACCGGGAGATGGCCCGCAAGGCGATCGCCCTCTGGCCCGAGCTGCCGCAGATCATGCGCTCCAACCGCGCCTTCCTGCGCCGCGCCGTGCAGTTCACCGCCGAACGCGGCATCACCCGCTTCCTGGACATCGGTTCCGGCATCCCCACCTTCGGCGCGGTCCACGAGATCGCCCGCGCGATCCGCCCCGAGGCCCAGGTGGTGTACGTGGACCGCGACCCGGTCGCCGTCGCGCACAGCCGCCTGCTCCTGGAGGGCGACGAGGGCTGCTCGGCCGTCCAGGCCGACGTCCGCGACATCGACGACCTGATGTCCCGCCCCGAGGTGACCGACCTGCTGGCGGCGGGGGAACCGGTGGCCGTCCTGCTGGTCGCGGTCATGCACTTCGTCGAGGACCAGGACAACCCCTGGAAGCTGATCGAGGTGATCCGCGACGCCCTCCCGCCGGGCAGCGCCCTCGTCCTCTCGCACGCCTCCCTGGAAGGCCGGCCCGACCAGGCCGAGGACCACCAGCGGCTGTACAAGATGACGCCCACTCCGCTCACCATGCGCACCCACGAACAGATCACCACCATGTTCACCGGCTTCGACCTGGTCGAGCCGGGCGTGGTCTACCTGCCGCAGTGGCGCCCCGAGCAGCCGGAGGCCGTCGGCCGCAACCCCGAGCGGATGACCGGAGTGGCAGGCGTGGGGTTCCGCCCGTGATCGGAGCACCGGAGCCGAGCAGCAGCGCCGAACGGTTCCACGCGGACTGGGCGCGCCTGCTCTCCGGTGACCACGGCACGGCGGTCCATCCCGGCCTGGTCGGCCGGCTCGTCTCCCGGACCGCCGCGCTGCTCCACCGCGCCCAGCTGGAGGAGCCGTTCGAGCCCCAGCTGGCCGCCGAGGCCGGGGCCCACCTGGTCGAGGCGCACTTCATCGACCCGGTGGTGCTGGCCCGGGCGGTGGAACTGCTCCAGCAGCAGCCGACCCCCGACGGCCGCGGACCCGCCCTCAGCGGTGCGTTCGCGGCCGGCTGGGCCGCCGCCCTGCGCGAGCGCACGCTGCGCGAGCAGGAGGCCATCCGCACCGCCGCCGACGTGGCCCGCAAGGAGGCCGAACGGGCCCTGCGGGCCTCCGAGGCCCGGTTCCGGGCGCTGTTCGAGAGCGCCGCGATCGGCATCGGCATCGGCGACACCGACGGCAACATCCTGGCCGTCAACAAGGCGCTCCAGGAGCTGTTCGGCGCCGGCCCGGAGGACATGACCGGCCGCCGCGTCGGCGACCTCGTCCACCCCGAGGACGCCCCGGGCGTCTGGGAGGCGTACGAGGACCTGATCAGCGGCAAGCGCGAGTACTTCCAGTTCGACAAGCCGTACTACCGGCAGGACGGCGAGGTGGTCTGGACCCACCTGACCGTCTCGCTGATCCGGGACGACGACGGCGTCCCGCAGTACCAGGTGGCGATGCTGGAGGACGTCACCGACCGCTACCGGCTCCAGGAGCGGCTGCGCCACCAGGCCACCCACGACCCGCTGACCGGCCTGCCCAACCGCGCCGCCTTCTTCGAACGGCTGGAGAAGCTCTTCGAGGACCCGGACCCGGGCGCCCGGTTCGGCCTCTGCTACGTCGACCTCGACGGCTTCAAGGTGGTCAACGACAGCCTCGGCCACGACACCGGCGACCAGCTGCTCGCCGCCGTCGCGGCCCGGCTGAAGGCCGCCCTCAGCCCGCTCGGCCACCTGGTCGCCCGGCTCGGCGGGGACGAGTTCGTCGTCCTGCTGGAGAACAGCCGCGGCGAGCAGGAGGCGGTGGCCGCCGCCAAGACCGTGCTCAAGGCGCTCGCCGGGCCGGTGCTGATCGGCGACCACAAGCTCGCCGTCGGCGCCAGCGTCGGCGTGCTGGAGCGGAGGGTCTCCACCACCACCCCCGGCGCCGCCGTCCGCGCCGCCGACCTGACCCTCTACCGCGCCAAGGAGGCCGGCCGGGGCCGCTGGACCCTCTTCGACCCCAAGGAGAACGCCCGCGCCGTCTCCCGGTACGCGGTCTCGGTGCGGATGCCCGCGGCCCTCGACCGGGGCGAGTTCTTCATCGACTACCAGCCGCTGTACGCGCTGGCCGACGGCCGGCTGGCCGCCGTCGAGGCACTGGTCCGCTGGCGCCACCCGCAGCTCGGCGTGCTCGGCCCGGACGAGTTCGTCACCACCGCCGAGGAGACCGGGCTGATCATGCCGCTCGGCCGCTGGGTGCTGGAGCAGGCCTGCGGCCAGGCGGCCGAATGGATCAAGCGGTTCGGCGACGCCGCCCCGCAGCTCAACGTCAACCTGGCGGTCCGCCAGGCCCGCAGCGCGGCCCTGGTCACCGACCTCGGCCGGATCCTCGACACCACCGGCCTCGACCCGGCCCGGCTCCAGCTGGAGATCACCGAGTCCACCGTGGTCGGCCCGGAGGACGAGGCGCTGCGCACCCTGCACGGGCTGGTCGGCCTCGGCGTCTCGCTCGCCGTCGACGACTTCGGCACCGGCTGGTCGAACCTCGCCTACCTGCGCGACCTGCCCGTCTCCGGCCTGAAGATCGCCGGCTCCTTCGTCGGGGACCTGCACGACCCGGCCAAGGACGAGTCGACCGGCTGGCGGATCGTCAGCGGTCTGGTCTCGATGGCGCACGCCCTCGGGCTGACCGTCACCGCCGAGGGCGTGGAGACCCGGCGGGACGCCGAGCGGCTGCGCCGGATCGGCTGCGACTGGGCGCAGGGCTGGCACTTCGGCCGCCCGGTCCGCCCCGCCGAGATCGCCCGCCGCATCGTCGAGGAGCCGCAGGGCCGCCCGGTCCCGCCCGCCTGAGGCGGCGTCCGGCGCAGCTCCGGGCGTCGAGCTGCGGACGTCCCGTCCTGCGCGGCCCGGCCCTGCCCGGCCGGCCGACTGTGCGCGGCCCGACCCCGCCCGGCTGCCCGGCCCCGTCGTGGTCCTCAGCCCACCAGGCGGGAGAGCTCGATCGAGTGTCCCGTCCGCTCCACCTTGGCCCGCAGGTAGCGGACGTTGGAGGGGGACAGGTGGACGCCGGTGGGCACCCGGTCGTGGACCGTGACGCCCAGGCGGGTCAGCTGGGCGGCCTTGTCCGGGTTGTTGCTCAGCAGGTCGATCCCGGTGACGCCCAGCGCGCCGAGCATCTGGGCGGCCGCGGTGTAGTCGCGGCCGTCCTCGGGCAGACCGAGCGCGGTGTTGGCGTCGTACGTGTCCAGGCCGGCATCCTGCAGGGCGTACGCGTCGAGCTTGTTGTACAGCCCGATGCCCCGGCCCTCCTGCCGCAGGTAGAGCAGGTACCCGCCGGCCGTCGTGATCCGCTCCACCGACTCGCGCAACTGCGGGCCGCAGTCGCAGCGGTCCGAGCCGAACACGTCCCCGGTGAGGCACTCCGAGTGCAGCCGCACGAGCGGCGTGCCGCCCGCCGGCACCTCGCCGAGGGCCAGGGCGAGGTGCTCCGCGCCGTCCGCCAGCCCGTGGAAGGTGGACACCTCCGCGTCGGCCCGGTACCCGTCCGGGAACGTCAGCGGGATCCGGACGCGGGACCGCACGGTGGCGGCACCGGTCTGCGGCGGGGCGTGCTGCGGCATGGGGGGCCTCCGTGACAGAAGTGGTGATCGGATCCCGACCGTACTAGGTAGTTCCAATTTGAACAACATGGTTCGGGTGCCCCGCGTACTCCGGCGCACGGCGACGCAGCCTCGCAACACCGCTCCCACCACGCCTGTTCCCGGCCGCCCGGCCCTGCCCGGCCCCGCCCGGCGACGCCGGCCCGCACGGCCGCCGGCGTGCCCGCTCGCCGGGAGCGGGGAGGGTTCCTCCGGGGCGTGAGTTCTTCCTCGGTCTCGGGCGGAATCCTTTCCGGTGGCGCCGTTCTCCCGGTCGGTGCCGTGCGGTACCGGGCCGGTGGCGGACCCTCGGACCCTTTGGTCGCCGAATGGGGAAATGCGTGAACGAGGATCGGGGGTGCGGCCCTGTCCGTAGGGGCTCGGCGGAATGATCCGGTGCGCCGCGGAACGTGCCCGGTGGCACCGCGCCGGATCGGAAAGACCGGGCCGAACCGGGGGGATCGCGCTTCGAAGGTGTTCGTCCACGCAGCACGGGCGGCTGTGGCGGTACATGTCCAGAAATGTGCGCGGCCATTTCTCGCTGTGTGTGCGTGCGGAATATGACTCGATTTCGTTCGTGCCCGTGGAAATCCGATGCGGGACATCGTCGGCGCTGGTGACGGTGCCCCCGGCCCGGGGTCGGGTGAATTCCTTTCGGAGGAATCCCGGGCGCCGGTCGAAGGCCCGGTCGCGGCGGTGGGGGCGGACGGGTCGGTGCTTCGTGTGGTTCCGGTGCGTCTGCGACCGGTCGACCGGGTTGCCCGGAATGCGGAAGGCGGCGGACAAATGCGGCCGACGGTGGGAGACTGACCCCCGTGTGAGCGGTCCGAGCTTGCCGCACCGGTGCGTGTCGCACCGTGACGCCCTCAATGGCGAGGGGGACCGCCGGCGCTTCCCCGGAGCGGGAGCGCCCTGTCTGTCGACCACGGAAGGTCCTGAGAGATGCCGGCTACCCCTGTGTCCGTGGCGTCGCATGACGCCGGGAACCCTGTCATCGAGTCGCTCTACGCCGAGGTGCTGCGGCGGAACCCGGGAGAGCCGGAGTTCCACCAGGCGGTGCGGGAGGTGGTCGAGACCCTCGGACCGGTGCTGGAGCGGAGGCCCGAGCTGGTCGACGCCCGGATCGTCGAGCGGATCGTGGAGCCGGAGCGGCAGCTGATGTTCCGGGTGCCGTGGACGGACGACCAGGGGCGGATCCACGTCAACCGCGGGTTCCGGGTGGAGTTCAACAGCGCGCTCGGGCCGTACAAGGGCGGGCTGCGGTTCCACCCGTCGGTCAACCTCGGGATCGTCAAGTTCCTCGGCTTCGAGCAGATCTTCAAGAACGCGCTCACCGGGCTGGGCATCGGCGGCGGCAAGGGCGGTTCGGACTTCGACCCCAAGGGGCGGTCCGACGCGGAGATCATGCGGTTCTGTCAGTCCTTCATGACCGAGCTGTACCGGCACCTGGGCGAGCACACCGACGTCCCGGCCGGGGACATCGGCGTCGGCGGCCGGGAGATCGGCTACCTGTTCGGGCAGTACAAGCGGATCACCAACCGCTACGAGTCGGGCGTGCTGACCGGCAAGGGCATCGGCTGGGGCGGTTCGCAGGCGCGCACGGAGGCGACCGGCTACGGGTGCGTGCTGTTCACCGCCGAGATGCTGCGGGCCCGGGGCGAGGACCTGGACGGCCTGCGGGTGGCGGTCTCCGGCTCCGGGAACGTCGCCGTGTACGCGGTCGAGAAGGCCCAGCAGCTCGGGGCCACGGTGGTCACGGTCTCGGACTCCGCCGGTTACGTGGTGGACGAGAAGGGCATCGACCTCGCGCTGCTCAAGGAGGTCAAGGAGGTCCGCCGCGGCCGGCTCACCGAGTACGCGGAGCTGCGCGGCAGCCACGTCCGGTACGCCGAGGGCACCGGTGTGTGGAGCGTGCCGGTGGACGTGGCACTGCCGTGCGCGACGCAGAACGAGCTGACCGGTGCGGACGCGCTGGCGCTGGTCCGCAACGGGGTGCGGGCGGTCGCCGAGGGGGCCAACATGCCGACCACGCCCGAGGCGGTCCGGGTGTTCCAGGACGCCGGGGTGGCCTTCGGCCCGGGCAAGGCGGCCAACGCGGGCGGGGTCGCCACCAGCGCGCTGGAGATGCAGCAGAACGCCTCGCGCGACTCCTGGTCCTTCGCGCGGACGGAGGAGCAGCTGGCCGGGATCATGCGGCACATCCACGACTCCTGCCACACCACGGCCGAGACGTACGGCCGACCCGGCGACTACGTGCTGGGTGCCAACATCGCCGGCTTCGAGCTGGTGGCGGACGCGATGCTGGCGCAGGGCCTGATCTGACGCGTAGCCGTAGCCGTACCCGCACCTCCCCGACCGGTCCCCGTGGCCGGTCGGGGAGGTGTTCGTCGTCGTGTCGCCGTGTCGCCGTGTCGCCGTTCCCGGGCCGCGGTGACGCGGCGGCCGACCCGACCGGAGCGGGCACAGGATGTCGGGTGCGGCCCGCGGGCGCTGCCTACGGTGGAACGCAGTAAGGGAAGGACGGGGCGCGGATGCTGGAACGGCTGAACCAGGCCATGGAGTACATCGAGGAACACCTCGACGGGCCGGTCGAGGTGGCGGAGCTGGCGCGGATCGCGACGACGTCGGAGTACCACTTCCGGCGGCTGTTCTCGGCGCTGGCCGGGATGCCGCTGTCGGAGTACCTCCGGCGCCGGCGGCTCACCCTCGCCGGGGCCGAAGTGCTCTCCGGCGAGCGGACGTTGCTCGATGTCGCGGTCCGGTACGGCTACACCTCCGGCGAGGCGTTCGCCCGGGCGTTCCGTGCGATGCACGGGGTCGGCCCGGGGGAGGCGCGGCGCGGCGGTGCGGTGCTCGTCTCGCAGCCCCGGATGTCCTTCCGGCTCGTCATCGAAGGGAGCAGCAGCATGCGGTACCGCATCGTGGAGAAGCCGGCGTTCCGGGTGGTCGGCAGACGGGCCCGGGTCCCGCTGGTCCACGTGGGGGTCAACCCGGCCATCGCCTCGTTCATCAGGGGGCTCGGCCGGGAGACCGTCGACCGGATCGCGGCCCTCTCGGACCAGGAGCCGGACGGCGTCGTCTCGGTCACCGAGTTCTTCTCGGACAGCCGGGAGGAGGGCGTCGAACTCGACTACTACCACGCGGTGGTGGCCGGCGCGGAGGTCGAGGTGCCGGAGGACCTGGACGTCCGAGAGGTCCCGGCCGGCACCTGGGCCGTCTTCTCCAACACCGGGACGTTCCCGCAGGCGTTGCAGGAGATGTGGCGGGACGTCTACACCCAGTGGTTCCCGTCCAACCCGTACGAGTCGCGGCCCGGCCCGGACATCCTCCGCACCCGCTTCCCCGCGGAGGCGGGGCAGGCCGAGGCGGAGATCTGGGTCCCGGTGGCCCGCGCGGGGCGGTGACGGACGACGGCTGACGGTGCCCGCCGGGCAGCGGGCGGCGGGCGCCGTCCGTCCGCGCCCGTCCGCCGGCCCGCCCGGCCCTCCGCCCGTTCGGCCCAGCACCACCGGCCCGCCCGACGCCCCGCCCGCATGCTGGGCGGGGAAGCACCGAGGCGGCCGGGGGCCGGCGAGCGAGGAGTGGATCGAGGATGGCCGAGGCGTTCGGGTTCGTCGACTACGGCGGGCCGGAGAAGCAGGAGTTCCTGGACCGGCCCGTGCTGGAGCCGGGACCGGGACAGCTCGGGATCGCGGTGCGGGCGGCCGGGGTGAACCCCGTGGACTGGAAGGTCCGCCGGGGTCTGCTCGGCCGGGACCGGGAGCTGCCGGCCGTCATGGGCCAGGAGGCGGCGGGCGTGGTGGAGCGGGTCGGGCCCGGGGTGACCGGCTTCACGCCTGGCGACGAGGTGTTCGGGATCGCGGCGGCCGGGGCGTTCGCGGCCCAGACGCTGCTGCTCGCGCGGATGAGCGCGCCGAAGCCGGCGAAGGTCGGCTTCGACCAGGCCGCCACCCTGCCGGTGGCGGCGGCGACGGCCGACGACGCCGTCCGGGACGTCGGGGTGGGCGCCGGGCAGACGCTGCTGATCCTCGGTGTCTCCGGCGGTGTGGGCAGCGCGGCCGCCCAGATCGCCCGCAGCCGGGGCATCCGCGTCATCGGCACGGCGAGCGACGCCAACCGCGGCTACGTGGAGTCCCTGGGGGCGGTGCAGGTCCGGTACGGCGCCGGGGTCGCCGAGCGGATCCGGGCGGTGGCCCCGGACGGGGTCGACGGGATCCTCGACCTGGTCGGCGGCGACGACGTGCGGGCCGCCGCGACCACGCTGGCGGACCGTTCCCGGCTGGTCGCCACCTCCGACCCGGCCGCCGCGGCCGAACTCGGCGGCCGGTTCGTCACCCGCTCCACCACGCCGGAGACGCTCGCCGCGCTGGCCGGGCTGGTGGCCGCAGGCGAGCTGGACCCGCAGATCAGCGCCCGCTACCCGCTGGCCCGCGCCGCCGAGGCGCTCGCCCTGGTCGAGTCGGGCCACGCGCGCGGGAAGCTCGTCCTCGAAGTCGCCTGAGCGGCGTCCCCGGCCACCGATCCACCCCGGTCCGCCCGGACCGCCGAACAGTCCTGAGGAACGCGGATGAAGATCGACGAGGTAGCGGTCGGCGGCCCGTGCTGGGTGGAGCACGGCAGCACCGACCCCGTGGCGGCCCAACGGTTCTACGGCGAGCTGTTCGGCTGGCGGCCCGAGACGGACGAGCGGCCCGAGGCCGGCGGGTACACCTTCATGAGGCTGGACCGCGCGATCGCCGCCTCCGTCTCCCCGCTGTACGGCGAGGGGCAGCCCACCGCGTGGACCGTCTCGTTCCTGGTGGCCGACGCCGACGACGCCGCCGCCCGGATCACCGGGGCGGGCGGCAGTGTCGTCGTCCAACCGATGGACGCACTCGACTTCGGCCGGTTCGCGATCGTCGCGGACCCGTCCGGTGCGGTGTTCGGGCTCTGGCAGGCGGGACGCCTGGTCGGCGCCGAGGTGCTCAACGCCCCCGGCGCGCTCGGCTGGGTGGAGCTGCTCACCCGGGACCGGGAGGGCGCCGCGGCGTTCTACCCGGCGGTGTTCGGCTGGACGGTCGGCCCGTCCGGGCAGTACACCCAGTGGGGCCTGGCCGGCGACGACTTCGGCGGCATGCTGGTGATGGGCGAGAACTTCCCCCCGCAGGTGCCGCCGCACTGGCTGCCGTACTTCGCGGTCGCCGACGTGGACGTGTCGGCGTTCCGGGCGGGCAACCTCGGCGCGGACGTGCTGATGGCCCCGACCGCGGTGCCGGACGGCCCGCGGATCGCCGTCCTGCGCGATCCGCAGGGCGCGGCGTTCGGCATCTACCTGGCGGGCTCCGAGGGCTGACCGTCCGCCGCCGGGGCCGGCCGGCCCTGCGCGGACCGGCCCGTACCGCGTCCGCGCAGGGCGCCGACCGCGGCGCCCGCCGTCACCAGCAGGGCCGCCGGCGGCACCACGTCCCCGACCCGGTCGTACCAGGTGAGCGCGGACGGCGCGGTCAGCGGCAGCCGGACGACCAGCGTGCCCGTCCCGTCCGTGCCGAGCCGGGCGAGCTCGCGCCCCTGCGCGTCGAAGGCGGCCGACACCCCCGTGAGCGAGGCCTGGACGGCCGGCCGGCCGGTCTCGGCGGCCCGGATCGCGGCCAGCGACACGTGCTGCTCGGGCGCCCAGGTGCGTTGGAAGGTCGAGGTCGAGGACTGGTAGACGAGCACCCGTGCACCCGCCCGTGCGGCCGTCCGGGAGAGGTCGGGGAACGCCGACTCGAAGCAGATCAGCGCGCCGACCGGCAGCGCGCCGCCCGCGCGGTCGACGGCCGGCAGGAGGTGGAAGGCGCTGCCGGGGGCCCGGTTCTCGCCGGCCGCCCGGCTGACCCCGGCCACCCAGCCGAGCACCGGCCGCAGCGGTACGTACTCGCCGAACGGCACCAGCCGGATCTTGCGGTACCGGTCGACGATCCCGTCCGGCGAGATCAGCACCGCGTCCTTGGAGATCCGTCCGTCGGCCTTGCGCGCGTCCTCGCCGGCCAGCACCCGGGCGCCGGTCGTGGCGGCCAGCCCGCGCAGCCGGTCGAGCGCCGCCGGGTCACGGTCGAGGTCGGCGGTGGTGCTGGACTCGCCCCAGACGACCAGGTCGACGGGCCGTCCGCCGAGGGCCTCGGTGGCGCGGACACCCGCCTCGAAGCGGGCCTGCGGTTCGTCGACGATGCCGGGCTGGACCAGGGCGAGGGTGATCGCGCCACCGGCCCCGCCCGCCCCGGCCCCGCCCGCCCCGGCCGGTTCGGGCGCGGGTCGCAGGGCGAAGAGCAGCGGCCCGGCGGCGAGCAGTCCGGCCACCACGAGGGCGGCCACCGTCCGGGGCCGCCGTTCGGCGGCGGTCAGCACCACCAGGACGGCGGTGTTGACCGCGACCACGGCCGCGCTGACCAGCCAGATCCCGCCGATCGAGGCCAGCGCGAGGACGGTCGGGTGCTGCCACTGGGTGGCGCCGATCAGGGCCCACGGCCCGCCGAGGGCGTGCCAGGACCGCGCGTACTCGGTGGTCAGCCAGACCGCGGCGACGACCACCGGTGCGAGCAGCGCCCGCCGGGTGGTCGGCGGCGGGTGCAGCAGCCCCCACACCGCCGCGCCGACCCCGGCCTGGAGCGCGCCGAACAGCACGGCGAGCAGCGGAAGCGCGGGCCCGACGGACGGCACCAGCCAGTACATGCCGGTGAGGATGAAGCCGGCGCCGAACCACCACCCCCGCACCGCCGCCTCGCGCATCCCGGGTGCCCGCTGCATCAGCAGCAGCCCGGGGACGAGCGCGACCCACGCCAGCGTGGCCAGCCCGGGCGCCGGGAAGGCGAACACCGGCACCGCCCCGGCGGCCAGCGCGGCCAGCCGTGGCCGGTACCGGGCGGCCCGGTCCGGGCGGCCGGGAGCGGCGACGGCCGCGGGACCGGCGGGACCGGCGGGACCGGTGAGCAGGGAGCGTCGCGACATGCCCCGTATTGTCCGCTCGGCGCGGCCCGGTCACCAGCCCTGTGATCACCCGAACGGGTCCGGCGTGTCGCGGGACGGCCGTGCGGGTCCGTACGGACC